>CAVOGI010000004.1:0-263996 GCA_963695205.1 uncultured Actinomycetota bacterium
CTGCAACTGGGAACGGCCGTCGGTATCGCGCTCGTGCTGCTCGTCGCGACCCTCACGGCAACCAAACGATGACTCGATCTCCGTACCGGGTTTGGTCGAGGCTCGGAACTGATGCTCTGACGGGTAGCCAGTGCGGGGTTTTGACGGTGGTAGCTGTCCTCGTACTCGGCTGGTGGCACCAGGCCGTTCTCGCCGTGCAGGCGTCGGTGGTTGAACCAGTCGACGTACTCGGCGACCGCGATCTCGAGGTCGTCGATGTTCTCCAGGGCCCTGTTGCGGACCAGTTCGGCTTTGAACAGGGAGTTGAACACCTCGGCCAGGGCGTTGTCGTAGCTGTCACCGGTGGACCCGACCGACGCGACGGCGCCGGCGTCGGCCAGCCGCTGGGTGTACCTCACGGCGACGTACTGAACTTCCTTGTCGGAGTGGTGAATCAGGCCGTTGGTGTCGTGGCCGGTGGTCGGACAGGTGGTCGAACGTCACCACCGGCGCACGTCGGGCTACCCAACTCCTTCACGCCGAGCGGGTGAGCTGCGCAGATCCTGCGATGCGCGTCGTACCACCGGATGCGGTCGAGGACAGCACGCCTGTCCGGCCGGGCGCCAGTAGTCGGCGCCCGTGGAGGAGCCGTGAGGACAGACGGGTGGTGCGCAGCGGCGGCTAACTAGGGACGTGGCGGCAGATCCGGCAGGTTCCCGGTGTCCACGAGCTCTGTCGCAACCTCGACCAGCTTGGTGTTGGTGTGCTGGCTCACGCTTCCCAACAGCTTGAAAGCGTCGTCGGCGGTGATCTGGTGCCGCTCCATCAGGATGCCTATGGCTGCGCCGATGGTGCGAGATCGCAGAAGCGCCATCTGAAGGTTGTCCGCCTTGTCTTCTCCCAGCGCGGCCTCGATGGCCAGCAGCGCGAGGTCGCCCAGCGTCCGAGCAGCCTCGATGGCTTCGTCGTCGAAAACATCGCATCGGTCGGCGTAGCAGGTCAGCACACCAAGGGGCCCGCCAGTGCTCTGGAGGGGAACACTGAGCACCGACCTCACAGGCGTTTCGCGCAGCATGCGCTTGGAGTAGTCGGGATACTCGTCACCCAGAGTCAAGTCCGAGCAGACAACCACCTTGCCCGACTCGAACGCGCTGATGCCAGGACTGGCACCGGCCGCACCCGCAATGTCTGCGATCTTCGCCGCCAGGTCCGCATCGGTTGATGCAGTCAGCCGCGCTGGCCTGTTCGTCAAGGTCTGCGCGACGGCGACAACGGCCCACTGACATGGCAGCAACATCGCTGCCTTGGCGACGACCGCCCTGAGGGTGGGCGCGACCCCCTGGGTCTGCGCGAGGTCACGCGCGACCTGACCCAGATCCTCCAGCCCGTCAACCGATGCGGCGCTCATGTCCGCATTGTGCACCGCCAGATTCAGGTCGGGAAGGAGAACCTGTCATGTCGTCAGGGCCCGCGTAACGGCGATGGGCAACATCGCACGCCGCCCGAACGGCCGTCCGCGGAGCAGCACCCTTCTCCGGGGCGCCAAAGTCCCAGGCGAGCATCCGGACCGTGCCCCTGCCGGACTCTGTCATTGACAGCCTTGCCCCGTTCACCTGCGCCACCTTCCCACCGAGAGCCTCGTCTTCCGGAACCTCCGCGGTGGACCGCTGCGCCGTTCAGCATTCTGGACCGAGTGGCGCCGGCGGGCTAAGTGGATGAGTCGGCCGATACGCCGGGGATTGCCAAGGGTCATCGCGGCGCAGGCTGATGATGTTGACAGGCCACTGACCTGCAGAAACATCGAGTTGGCATTGTTGGCGATGTTGGTCTTCGTGGGTTACACGTAGCGCGCTGCGGACTATTTGCGGACCGCTGGCCGACGGCTATTGAGCCCTCCCGGACCTTCAGATGCCGTAAATCGGCGCGCGCTGCATACCGCCGCCTGTCGGCTCGGGCGGTGTTCGCACGAATCCGGCCAGGTCAGTGCCCTCCCGGCTGACCCGGTTCGGGGGTCGCTGCCCAGCTGGGCCGGGGTCAGGTGCCGGGGACGCTCGGGTCCAGTGCATTCGCGAGGCTGCGCAGCCCGTCCCTGATGCGGGTCTTCGCCGTGCTGTGCGGGATGCCCAGATGGGCCGCGACCTCTGCGTAGGTCAGCCCGTGGAAGTAGGCCAGCTGAATGGCACTGCGTTGCTTCAAGGTCAGTGCTCCAAGGGCGCCGCGGACCCGGGCAGCCTCGAACGAGGAGTGCGCCGTCTCTGCCGTCGAGTCGAAAGGCTCTGGCGTGACCTTCCGCGTCCACACGTCGTCGCGGGTGCGACTCGCGGCAACGCTACGCACACGGTCCACCGCGCGCCGGTGGGCGATGGTGAGGATCCACCCGGCCGCGCTACCACGGGAGGACTCGTACCGGCCCGCCTCGGCCCACACATACGCAAAGACATCCTGGGTGATCTCCTCGGCGAGGGCGTGTTGGACCACGATCCGCAGCACGAGCCCGAACACTCTCGCCGAAGTCGCGCTGTAGAGCTCCTCGAAGGCTTCCTCATCCCCGCCGAGCAGCGACCCAGCAGGTCCGCGAGCGTCAAGGCCACGTCACGCTCCTCGCGCCGGACCACCTGGCCCCGAGAGCCGTCGCCGGTCACAGGTCGCGCACCGACATCCGCATCACCAGGTCGCGCAGGCCGTCGCGCAGGCCGCTGAGCTCGTCCCCACAGAGGCTTGTCTGCTCCACCACGTTCAGCTGCGCTCTCGAAGCGCCCGACTCCAGGGCAGCGCCCTTGGCGGTGAGCCGAATCCTGCGGGCGCGGGCATCCGCTGGGTCCTGCTCGCGAACCACCAGTCCGGCCTCCTCCAGCCGGCCCAGGATGGGACTGACCGCCGGTGACGAGAGTTGCAACCGGTCGGCGATCTCACGGACAGGGCGCCCGTCGGACTCCCACAGCACCAACATCACCAGGTACTGCGGGTATGTCAGGCCGATGGCCTCGAGCAGGGGCCGGTAGGCGCGGGTCACCTGGTTCGTGGCGGCGTACAGAGCGAAGCACAGCTGGTCGTTCAGTCGCAGGTTGCTGGACGTGGTCAACGGGACTCCCTTGTCGGTCACCAACAAGATAGGTCACGCGTGAAGTAATTGCGCGCCCATTCACGTCCGCGGGCAATGTCTGCCTCGGCGAAAACGCAACGTCTTGGTCAAGCAGCTAGTCAGGCAGGCCTCCCCGACCGCGACCCACTGAAACAGCCCATGACCGGCGTTTCCGCAGATCAGGGGCTGTTTCGTACTGGTGGCGATACTGGGTTTGAACCAGTGACCTCTTCCGTGTCAAGCATTCTCGACCCGTCCGCCGAGGTCCGTCGGCGGCGATCCGAGCACGAACCACTCCCCGGCGTCCCTCAGAGTTCGCTCGGACGCGCCCTCGTTGTCAAGCAGTCAGTCAAGCAGGCCCACTCTCGACGCAAGGTCGGTCAGCGTGCTTACCTCGATGTCCGGGCGGTCGAAGAAGTGCGGGTACGGCGTGCCGTTGCGGTTGAGGTACGCCGTCCTCAGCCCTGCCTTGCTCGCGCCGTGGATGTCCCATGGGTGGACAGCCACCAGCATGGCGTCCGGAGCAGCGACACCACAGACCGCCAGCGCGTACTCGTAGGCAGGACGAGCGGGCTTCCATGCACGTGCGTCCTGGACGGACAACAACCGCTCGAAGTTGCCCGCGATGCCGTTGCGTCCGACCAACCCCTCAGCCACGGCCGTCCCACCGTTGCTCAAGGTCACCAGGCGGATACCCGCCGCAGACAGCGTCCTGACACCGTCGACGACATCGGCATGCACGGGCAGCGAGGTGAACTCCCGCATGACCCTGCTGACCATCTGGTCCACGTCATCGACCCCATGAGTCACGAGCAGTCCGGCCAGTGTCGTCGCGGCGAGATCAGCGAATTCGGGGTTCGCACCACCGATGGTCAGTGCGAAGCCATCACGCAGCAGTGCGGCGAACCACGTCCCGGCCAGGGCGGACGGCAGCCCGGCCGCCGCGAAGTGGTCGGCCATGCCATTCATGTCCGACAGCGTCTCGTTGACGTCGAAGACCATCACCTGGGGCCGCAGCGAAGGAGCTCCCAGGGCAGGCTCGGCCGGAGCCGGACGTGCTAAGAGCTCTCCTACCTGGGGGATGGTCGTTTCGTCAGACGTGCCTGCAGTCATCTCGCGCTCCTTTGTCGCCGCGCCTACGGAACCTGGCGATGCATGCCCAGTGAATGTCGTTCACGTCCACCCTGCACGCCACCCGCACAAACGGCGACAGATGCCGAGCGGGTCGGTCGAGACGAAGGAACTCCGCACCGCAAGACGCTGGGCCGGTTCGAGGCAGGGCCTGCCGACCCTGAGGACCGGGTGTAGCGTTCCACGCGGTGTGCCGGGAAGCCTGGTCGGCGAGACACGTCGTCGACCCTTGGGAGCGTTTATGACAAGCACACCCCCCGCGGGACGATTCCAGTCGTCCCACCTCGACCCTCCCTGAGGCGGCGCCGTCGGATCGAGATACCGGTGGGAAGGCCCCGTCGCGGGTTGCAGAGCTGCTCCACCGTCGGCCGGTCCTGCTGCTCGCGTTCGCCTTCGCGGTCATGGCGGACCCGGTGTCCTCCGTGGCCTATGCCGTGGAAGCAGCCCTGCGGGCACTGCACGGCGACCTAGGCCTGTTGGTCCCGACCATGGCGCTGGTGCTCTGCATCATCGCCTTGGTCATCGTCAACTACCAGCAGCTGGTCACGAGGTACCCGACAGGGGGCGGGGCCTCTGCTGCCGCGGGAGACGCCTTTGGTGATGGCTGGGCCTTCATCCCGATCGGTGCCCTCGTCGTGGACTTCGTCCTCACGATCGCCATCAGCGTCTCAGCGGGCGCGTCAGCAGTCATCGCCTACTTTCCGGGCACTCGCGCCCTGGCGGCTGCTCCTTGCCCTGCTCCTCGTGGTGGTCGTCGGGGGCATCACGTGGTTCGGGCACCTGGGGCGACTGTTCTTCGCCCTCATGACCCTCGCCTTCATCGCTGTCGCAGGGGCCGTGCTGGCGTTCGGCGCAACGGCCACGCCGCACCCCACGGGCACCATCACCAACACACCGGGGCACGCCTCCGCGCTGGCGGTGGCGCTCGCCTTTCCCGTCGCGATGGCTCTGGCCACCGGTGTCGAAGCGCCGTCGTCCGCCATCGCCCAGCTCGGACAGCTCGACGACCAAGGACGTAGACATTTCGGACGCGTCACGCTCTGGCTCACCCTGGGCATCGTGGGGACGATCACGCTGGGGCTCGCCCTGGAGGCGCACCGACTGGGTGTCGGCGTGCCCCACGCGGACACCACTCAGATCGCCGAACTGGCTCGGACGGCTGCGCCAGGGCCACTGTTCGCAACATTTCAGCTGGTCACCGCGCTCTTGCTGCTGTCTGCAGCAAGCTCCACCTTTCAAGCCGGACCTGGGCTCTTGAAGGCGTTGGCGCGCCGAGCCGGACCCGGTGGCGCGCAAACCGGGATCTTGCCAGCATCCCTGGGGCGTACCAACGTCCATCACACCCCCGTGGCGGGAGTCGTCCTCTTCACCCTCGTTTCGGCGACAGTCGTAGCAGCGGCGGGCGGCCGGGACCAGGAGCTCGTCCTCTTCTATGCGGTCTCGGTGTTCCGGAGCTTCCTGGCCGGGCGGCTGGCGATGGCCAAGTTCGCCCGCCAGGACAAGAGGACCGGATTCCGCCGTTCCACAGCACTGCCGCCAAAGGCACGTTTCCGACGGAGCAGACGAAGCTCAGCACGGCCACCAGCGGTCCGACAACAGGCCCCCAGAGGGAGCTGGCGACCTGGTTGTCAGTGAGGAAGAAGGACTGCAGCCAGGTGGTCGGCACCCATGCTGCCACCGCCCCTGCGATGACCAGCCCGATGAGGATGTCGCGCACCACAGAAGCCCAGTCCATCACGTAGAAGTGCGAGACGGCCGTGAACCCCTCGTGCGAGCGCAAGCGGCTCCATACCGAGCCGTCACCCTTGACCGACATGTCCATCGCCGCATGACCCTCCATCGAGCCCGCGACGCCCCGCTCAGCCTGCGTGCGAGCCTCATGGACGATGCGTCCGCGCACCCACAGCCTGAAGCCCAGTGCCACGAGGATGATCATCAGTGGCCCTCCGACGAACTCGGCCAAGGTGAACTGCCACCCCATGAAAAGGGCGAGGATGATGCCGAGCTCGACGACGAGGTTCGTCGAGGCGATCTCGAACGCCATCGCGGCAGACAGTGATGCTCCCTTGCGGAACAGAGACCGCGCCAGGGCCACCGCCGCGTACGAGCACGACGACGACGCCGCGCCGAGTCCCGTCGCCCACGCGAGGTTCCGCGGCGAGTCCCCGGCGAGGTAGCGACTCACCGTGTCGCGCCTGACGACGGCCTGGACCACCCCGGAGATCGTGAACCCCAGAACCAGCGGCCACAAGATCTGCCACCCCATCAGACCCGCGAGCCGCAGCGCCTCACCGACCTCGCCGACCACATCCATGCCTCAAGCCCTTCCTTGATGTCAGCGCAGGTCCAGGCGCTTGAAGGCCCACAGGGACGCCACAGCAAGCACGAGGCCGGTGAGCAGGAGCACGGCGAGGGAGCCTGCAGCCAATCCCGCCCCGACCTGGTTCTGCCCCACCGACCAGTAGATCGGCGAAAGGTCACGCAGCTGGTGCACCCAGTGCACGACACCGGACAGCGAGCTGATCACATACGCTGCCGCCGCGACCGCCGCAGTGACGCCTAGCGCCACACCGCGGCTGCCGGTCAGGCACCCCAGGGCCAGCGCCAGGGCGCCGAAGTCGAAGGCCAGCAGCACGACTCCCACCGTCACGCCGAGCAGCGCCCCCAGCCCGAGGTCGAGGTCGTAGTGCCTGCCGGCCACCGCCATGAGGCCCGTCACGAATGCCACCGGCGTCGAGAGCACCAGGAGTGACAGCAGCTTCTGCGCCATGATCGCGGTCCGAGACAGGGGGAGGGCGGCGAACAGGCCCAGCCTCTCGTCCTCGTTCTGACCGGCGACCGCCGCGGCGCCGTACCCGATCGTCAGCAGCAACGCGAAGAGGGGGACGACGTTGGTGTAGAGGTTCGCATTCATCCAACCCGATGGTGAGGTCAAGGAGCCCGAAACCCCGAAGAGGGCTGCCACGGTGGGGTTTGCCCCTACAAGCCGATCGAATGACGTGTCGCTGCGGAAGGAGGGATAGAGCACGACGATGAGGGCGGCATACGCACCGACGCCCACGGCGTAGCCCCACACGCTGCGTCTGCGCAGTCGCAGGTCGAGCCGACTGATCTCAGCATGCACCGTCTTCTTCTCCTTCCGGCACGTCGTCGCGGTAGAAGGCCCGGAAGATCTCGTCGAGTCCGGCTGGTCGAGCGTCGAGGTCGACGACTCCCAGATGGACCGCGGCCTGGAGCAGGGGCGCCACCGAGCCCACGACCTCTGCTCTGACCCGGTCGCCCGCCACGCGCAGGCTCCGGACGCCGGGTACGCCCTCGAGCGACGCGGTGTCCGGGATCCCGCCGAAGCGAAGCTCGATCGTGCGAGGAGCCCGTGCGCGCAGTCCGTCCACCGTGTCGATCGCCACGAGCCGGCCCTCCCTGATGATGACCACCTCGTCGACGACCCGCTGCACCTCGTCGAGGTCGTGCGAGGACAAGAACACCGTGGCCCCCTCATCCACCCGCTCGCGGACCAGCTGGGCGAACTCGTCCTGCAGGAGCGGGTCCAGACCGGAGGTCGGCTCGTCGAGGACGAGCAGATCGGGCTGGTGCATGAAGGCCAGCACCACGCCGATCTTCTGCCGGTTGCCCTTGGACAGGGAGTGCGTGGGCCGGTCGAGCTCCACACCGAACCGGGCGACCAAGTCGTCGATGACCGCGCCCTCCACGCCACCATGGATCCGCGCCACGCGGGCGACGATGTCGCGACCGGTCAGGGAAGGGAAGAGCACCAGCTCACCCGGCAGGTACCCGATGCGCCGGCGCTGCGCCACGTCCCGCGAGGGGCTTGCACCCAGCACCTCCACCGTCCCGGCGCTCGGGTGCGACAGCCCCATGACCAGGCGGATGGTCGTCGACTTGCCGGCTCCGTTCGGTCCGAGGAATCCCACCACCTTTCCTTCGTGGACCTCGAGGGACACACCCTCGATTCCCCGGCTCCGCCCGTAACGCTTGGTCAGGCCGTCGAGGCGGACCGCCACCCCAGCCCGTGCGCGAGTGGCGGCGCCCATCGGCTCACCATCCCAGCGCGGTGGCCGCGTCCAGTGCCGCCGCCGGCTCGTCTGCCGCTGCGGCAAAGCCCGTCAGCGCCTCGACGAGCAGCCTTGCCTGAGGCTTGGGCATCAGCTCCACGATCTCTCGGATCGCAGCGCGACGGCGCTCGGTCACCTGGTCCACCAGGTCGCGCCCACCCTGGGTCAGCTCGATGACCACCTCCCGACGGTCCAGCTCGTTCTCCCGCCGCGTCACCAGGTGCGCCGCGATGAGGCGGTCGACGGTCCGCAACGCCGTCGACGGGCCGACCCCGAGTCGTTCGGCCAACCGGTTGAGGCGGGTCTCCCCGTGGCCGCGCAAGACCACGAGCACCCGGAACTGCGTCACCGTCAACGTGTCCTGCACCTCGGCCAACGACCGTGCCGACACCCCGACCAGCACCCGGGAGGCGGTCAGCAGTGCCGTCACGAGCTCGTCGACATCAGTTGTGCTGCGGCGCCTCGTGCTCTCAGCGCTTGCCTTCGCCACGCCACCCCTCCAGTGCATTGATTGCCCCAATCATTGCATGCCGCAATCCGTGTTCCAAGGAACTTGTGTTGAAGGATGCAAGTATTGCATCATGCAACTTATGTCCTCCGCAACGCCGATCCCCGCCACCACGACACCGGCCGGCGGAGCCGATCGGCGTCGACTCGTCGGGATGACGGGGAACACGGTAGGCGCCAGCTCTCCGTACCTCGAACGCTGGTCTGCTGGTCCTCTCCCTCGCCGTGGGCGCAGCCGCTGCGGGTTTCGCCGTGCTGTTCCGTTGGCTCATCCGCACCTTCACCCTCCTGTTCTCGGGGCACCCGGACTACGCCGCCGTCCCAGGTGCGGCGCACCCCTCACTGCCAGGACTTGGCCGATGGTTCGTGATCGGGGCACCGGTCGTGGCCGGCCTGCTCTACGGACCGCTGGTCCACTTCTTCGCGCGGGAGGCGCGGGGGCACGGCGTGCCCGAGGTCATGTATGCGGTGTCCCACCGTGGCGGGCGGATCGCACCTCAGGTTGCGGCGGTGAAGGCGCTCGCATCGGCCCTGTGCATCGGCGGCGGCGGCTCGGTCGGGCGCGAGGGTCCCATCGTGCAGATCGGGTCGGCGTTGGGGTCGACCCTCGGGCGCGTGCTGCGCGTCCCGGAGGTCAGGCTGCGCGTCCTGGTCGCTTGCGGGGCGGCTGCCGGGATCGCGGCGACCTTCAACGCCCCTCTTGCCGGCGTGTTCTTCGCGATGGAGCTCATCCTCGCCGACTTCACCGCCCAGGCCTTCGGCATGGTCGTCCTCTCCTCGGTCGCCGCCAGCGTCATCGGACGCGCCGTCCTGGGCGACACTCCATTCCTCCGCCTGCCCGCCTTCACGGTCGGCCACCCCTCGGAGTACCTGCTGTTCGCGCTCCTCGGGCTCCTCGCGGGTGGCGTCGGGGTCCTGTTCACCAAGGTGCTCTACGCCATCGAGGACCTGTGCGACCGTGTGTGGCGCGGGCCGGAATGGCTCCGGCCGGCGGTCGGGGGTCTGCTCCTGGGCCTGGTCCTGCTGGTCCTGCCCCAGATGTACGGCGTCGGATATCCGGTGCTGGGCCACGCAGTCGACGGCGGCTACACGGTCGCGTTCCTGCTGCTGCTGCTCGTCGGGAAGATGGTGGCCACGAGCCTGACCATCGGCATCGGCGGCTCCGGAGGAGTGTTCGCGCCGAGCCTGTTCATCGGTGCGATGCTCGGCGCGGGGTTCGGTGAGGCCATCCACGCGGTGGCCCCGGGGGTCGCCGGACCCGTGGGTGCCTACGGACTGATCGGCATGGGTGCAGTCTTTGCCGGTGCAGCACGCGCCCCCATCACCGCCGTCATCATCCTGTTCGAGCTGACGGGCGAGTACACGATCATCCTGCCGCTCATGGCGGCGATCGTCCTTGCGACCGGCATCAGCCACCGGATCTCACCGGACACCATCTACACGCTCAAGCTGCGGCGGCGAGGCGTGGCCCTCGGCCGCCCGGAGGCACTCGTTCCCCAGCAGTCCGCCCTGCGCGTCCGCGACGCCATGACCGCAGTGCCGACGCCGGTCCCCGCGAGCGCATCCCTGGCGAACGTCGCGACGGCCTTGGCGGACAGCCGGTTCGGCATCCTGCCGGTGCTGGCCGAGAGCGGGGACTACCTCGGGGTCGTCACCGCGCGCGGGGTCTCGGACGCCCTGGCGGACGGCCGCCACGACGCCGCTGCAGCAGCGCTGGTGACCGAGATCCCCACGGTCATCCACGACAGCGACCTCCTCGAGGTCGCTGCCGAGACGTTGTCGCGGGAAGACGTCAGCGCACTGCCGGTCGTGGACGAGGACGACGTGGTCGTCGGGTGGCTCGACTACCACGCCCTGTTCACGGCTCGACACGCCAACGCGCCACACACGGACGTCCCGCAGACGACTGGGCGGCAGTCACGGTGACGCCCTCGCCGATGCCCGACCTCATGTGGATGCCCCAGCGGCCACCCGAGCTGGACACCGTGCTCGCGTGGCACCCCCAGCCGATCCCCGTCCTGCCGACACTGTCCATCGCGCTGTGGCTCGCCTACAGCTGGGGCGTGCTCCGACTGCACCGACGTGGACACCGCTGGCCCATCGCGCGCTGGGCCAGCTGGACAGGTGGAGTCCTGACCGTCATCGCCGTGACCGGGACCGCCGTGAACGGTTACGCGATGAGAATGTTCAGCCTCCACATGGTCCAGCACATGGTGCTGAGCATGCTCTCGCCGTTGCTGCTGCTCATGGGAGCACCAGTCACCCTGTGCCTGCGAGCCCTGCCGGCGCAAGGGCCTGGGTCACGACTCAGACGACTCCTGGTCAGGTGCCTGCACAGCCGGGCTCTCGCGGTGATGACGAAACCGGTGGTGACGCTGCCCCTGTTCATCGCCAGCCTGTACGGCCTGTACTTCACGCCAGTCTTCGATGCCGCGATGCGCACGTGGTGGGGCCACGACCTGATGCTGGTCCACTTCCTCGCCGTCGGGCTCTTGCTGTTCTGGCCCATCATGGCGATCGACCCCAGCCCACGCGACGACGAGTCCGGTCCTGCGCATGCTCGAGCTCTTCGTGGCGATGCCGTTCCACGCGTTCTTCGGCGTCATCGTCATGACCAGCACGACCTTGCTCGTCAGGACGTTCACGACCACCCCACCCGGCTGGGCCATCGGACCCCTGAGCGACCAGAAGCTCGGCGGAGGCATCGCCTGGGCGTTCAGCGAGATCCCCACGCTCCTGGTCGTGGCGGCGTTGTTCGTCCAGTGGTCACGCGCCAGCGAGCGGGAGGCCCGGCGCGGCGACCGTGCAGCGGCACGGGACGACGACCGGCTCCTGCGTGACTACAACGCCTGGCTGTCCGGGTTGTCACGCCAAGGCAGCTCGCGTCCTGCCGACACGGGAGTCGCGAAGTGAAGGCCCTGCACGCCAGGTGGTCGACATCGGGGTCGGCGCCTCACCGACGGGGCAGACGGCCGGCCCTTGCTCTGGGTCTGATCAGCGTCGTGCTGCTGCTGGCATGCTGCGCCGGCGCCCGATCCTCCCGGCCCCCGTCGTATTCCTCATCTTCGGCCCCCTCACAGGGAACAGTCCTCGACGAGCCGGTACCGGACGCGATCGCGAACGTGTCGCTGGTCGACCAGCACGGTCGGCACTTCACGCTTGCCTCCCTCCGCGGCAAGACCGTGGTGCTGGGTGACTTCCTGACGCTGTGCCAGGAGGTCTGCCCACTGACCAGCGTCAACCTCCGTGACGTCGCCAAGGCCGTTCAGCACGACGGGCAGTCCGGTGACGTCCAGGTCGTCGAAGCGACCGTCGACCCGGCGAGAGACACCGTCGGCCGGCTCGCCGCATACGAGAAGCGGTTCGGTGCCCAGCAGGACTGGACCCTCGCCACGGGCGAGCAACGCGGGCTCGACCGGCTCTGGGATTTTCTCGGCGTCTACCACCAGAAGGCGAAGGAAGACGTCTCCCCCGCGCCCAGGGACTGGTGGACCGGTGCACCACTCACGTATGACGTCCAGCACCAGGACGTGGTCTACGTCATCGACGCACGCGGGCACGCGCGATGGATGGACAACGGCATTCCCAACACCATGGGCGAGCAACCGTCAGCAGCGATGCTCGGATTCCTCAACGCCGAGGGCCGGCACAACCTGACCTCCCCCGCCGATCCCAGCTGGACGGTCAAGGAGGTCGAGCAGGCGGTGTCCTACGTCTCGGGCAAGCACCTCGGCTGACGGACTCGACTAGCCAAGCAGGTGGTCTGACCCGCTTGGACGTTGGGGCATGCCGTTTGCAGTCGCCCGCCGGGCAACCGGACGTCGCGGCTGCCAGACTCGCCGCATGGGACCGCTGCGAAGAGTTGCCGACCGCTTCTGCTTACTCCCGGGGGTCATGTGCGTCGCAGCGGTTGTTCTCTCCGAGTCTTTGATCTCTCTCGACAGCCAGCTCGACGGACCGGTCGGTCCGGCCTGGACCCAAGCACTGTTCTAAGGCATCGGTGAGAGCGGGACTCGCGACATCCTTGGCACCATTGCTGCTGCCAGTCTCGGGGTAGCGGGAACGACGTTCTCGATCACGATGGCCGTTCTCGCGCTCACGTCCTCCACCTATGGTCCCCGCCTCGTGCGCAACTTCATGGCGGACCGTGGAAACCAGGCCGTCCTGGGCGTCTTCGTCGCCACCTTCCTCTACAGCCTGCTCGTGTTCCGGGCAGTTGGCAGTGCCGCTGACAGCTCCACATCAGGGGGAGCATTCGTCCCCCACATCGCGGTAAACACGGCGATCGTCCTGGCCGTGGCGAACGTCGTCGCGATGGTCTACTTCATCCACCACATCAGCGACTCCATCCAGATCGCGACCCTGTCCAGCGGGGTGCGGGAAGAACTGCTGGCAGTCGTGGACCTGATGTACCCGGAGTCGTCCGACGCACCTCCACCGCCATCGGGCCACACCCCGACACCCCTCCCGCCCAACGGTGTGACCGTCCACGGCGAACACCATGGCTACGTGCACACGGTCGACTACGACGACCTGGTTCAGTTGGCCCACCGCGCCGACCTGGTGGCCGTGCTCCACATCCAACCCGGGCAGTACGTGCTGCCCGGCACGCCGCTGCTCTCGCTCCACCCCAGCACGCACGTGACCGAGTCGCTGGAGCGCTCTGCCCTGTCGGCCATCCAGATCGCGAATGCCCGGTCCCCCCACCAGGACATCGACTTCTCCGTGCAGCAGCTGACCGAGATGGCTGTCCGGGCGTTGTCCCCGGGTACCAACGACCCAGTGACGGCGATCAACGCCCTGGATGACCTGTCCTCCGGGCTCGCCCGGCTGGTGGCCCGCGAGATCCCGCCTCACGTCCTGACGGACACCTCTGGCACCCCCAGGCTGCACACAACGGCGCCTGAGCCGGTCGCCCTGGTCACCGGAGTTGTCGACCACATGAGGTGGTACGCCACCGCGTCCCCGTCCGTCATGCGCGCGACACTCGTGTTCCTCGAGCGAGTAGGGACCAGCGCCCACTGTGCAGAACTGCGATCGGCACTGGTCCGGCAGGTCGAGCTGGTGCGCGACGCCTTTGATGCAGCCGGCCACCACGTCCACGACACTCAGGAGTTCGAGGCCCGCTGCGCCCAGGTCGCTGCGCTCATCTCCCGGACCACGTGTTCTCCCGCATCCCCGCAGTCAGCGCCCTGACCACCCTCGCCATGTTGAGTGGTCCTTCTGTCAGGGTGGCAAGTGCACTCGATCCTGGGCGCACGCTGTTGATGAAGGTGGCCACATGGACCAGATCACCCTGATCGCCCTGATGGTGGGCAGCATCGTCCTGCTGACCCCCGCAGCGGACTGGTTGCGGATCCCCCAACCCGTTCTGTTGACCATCTCCGGCCTCGCGATCGCCCTCGTACCTGGCACTCCCCAGCTGCAGTTCGATCCCGAGCTGATCCTGCCCGTCGTGCTCCCCCCGCTGCTCTTCGCAGCGACCCAGCGCGCCACGGTGCGCGAGTTCCGCGACCATGCCGGCGCGGTCTCCTACCTCGCCGTAGGCCTGACCCTGGCCACGGTGGGCGCGGTCGGTGTCGTGGCGCACCAGCTCGGCCTGTCCTGGTGGGTCGCGCTGATGCTTGGTGCGATGGTGTCGCCACCGGATCCGGTCGCTGCCACCGCCGTGGCACGACGGCTGCGTCTTCCTCACCGCATGGTGACCATCCTGGAGGGCGAGGGGATGTTCAACGACGCGACCGCCCTCGTGGCGTTCAAGGTCGCGCTTGCCGCAGTCGTGACGGGGAGGGTGTCCGGGCGCGAGATCGGTGTCGACCTGGTGCTCGCGGTTCTCGTCGGAGCCCTCCTCGGGGTGATGTTGGGGGCTGCGACGAAGGCGGTCCTGTCCATGGTGCACGACGGCTACGCCGAGACGACGCTGACCGTGCTGGTTCCGTTCCTCGCGTACGTCGGCGCCGAGCGGCTCCACGGCTCAGGCGTGCTCGCCGTCCTGGCGCTCGGGCTGTACCTGCGGACCTACGGCCACTCCGCCACGACCTCGCAGGGGTGGCTACTCGGGCGTGCGGTCTGGTCCTACGCCGACTTCCTGATCACCAGCCTGGTGTTCGCCATCCTTGGATACGAGCTGGTCAAGGTCATCGGCCGTACCCAAGTGAGCCGGGACGCCGTGGCACTGGCTGCACTGGTCGTGGTCACCCTCGTCGGGCTCCGCGCCGGATGGGTGTTCGTCGGTGTCGGGTTTGCCCGGCGCCGATCTCGGCATCGCGACGAACCCATGCCACAGGGTTGGCGCGAGTCCGTGGTGGTCTCGTGGGCCGGCATGCGAGGTGTCGTCACCGTAGCCGCGACGCTGGCACTGCCCGAGGTGGTCGACAGCGGACGGCCCTTCCCCGACAAGGACAAGGTCGTGGTTGTAGCCCTGGCGGTGGTCCTGGCGACCCTGGTGATCCAAGGACTCACCCTCGCACCGCTCACTCGGCGACTGCGCGTCGGCCGCGACGACGACGACGCCCTGGAAGTCACGCAGCTGCGCCAACGAGCGGCCCAAGCTGCCCTCGACCACCTGCGCCAGGACCGCCCAAGCAGCGTCTCCGCGGAAGTGACGCAAGCAGCCACGATCCAGTACGAGGGATACCTCGCAGCTCAGGTGGCCATGGCTGAGGCACGCGCACACGATGACCCGGACCGGACCGGACAGGACCGACTCAGCTCAGTGCTGGAACAGGCCAGCGCCGTCGAGAGGAACCTTGTGCTCGAGGCCCGACGACGAGGCGAAGTCAGTCCCGCCAGCGCCGACGAGGTCCTACGCGACATCGAAGGCCGTGCGCTGCGCGACTTCCGATGACCCCTCTCGCACCGCGCAGGCTCCCTTCGCCCCCATCGAGACGCCATGAGCACTTCCGCCAGGACGCCTGACTGACCTCTTCCCCGCATGGGAAGCGACTGGCCTCCCTTCGGACGTCCGCGCACGTCAGTCGCTGAGGTGGTCTACGTGTATGCCCAGTGCCCGGGACGGAGGTCGCCGTACGCGACGACCAGAGGCACCCCTGCTCGCGGCTATGTTGCTCAACTCGGGCTCACGAGGTTGGGTCGCCGAGCGAAGAAGTTCATCGCGGTGAAGGACAACACGACCGCGTCGTCCTGGTTGAGTGCCTCAACGGAGGAGTGCACCAGCCCCCTGTCAGGCTTGGAGCGCGACATGCGCGCCGCAGCGACGGTGACGCGGATGTGCAGCCGGTCACCTGGCCGCACCGGTCGCGGCCAGCGAATCTCATCGAGGCCGGGCGAGGCAAGGCTGGCTACCTGGGAGATGTAGTGGTCGACGTAGAGACGCATGCAGACGGCGATCGTATGCACACCGCTGGCGATCAAACCCTGGAACGGCCCCCTCGCCGACCATGTCGGGTCGGTGTGGATCGACTGCGGATCGTAGTCCCGCGCGAACGCCACGATCTCAGCCTCGCTAAGACTCGCGTAACCGAACTCGAACACAGACCCGGTCACATAGTCCTCGAACCACCGGTCATCGATCGGCGCTGGCAGGTCGACCTCACCGAGGCGGGTCATGACCCGGCCGCCTCCGCTGCATCGGTGGAGGACTCGGCGATCTGCTTGATCGCCCGAAGGGTCGCTGGGATGCCGTCGAGGGCCTGCTGCGTGCGGTCGGCGATCTGAACGTGCGCGTCGTCGCCGAACTTCTCCTCGAACATGGCGATCCCCCCCGGTAGGAACTCCCAGGACTCGGTGAGCGCCGTCCCTGTCCCCGCCGGGGCCAATGTGAACGCCCAGCGGACGAAGCTGCCACCCACCACCCATGCGAACTCGCGACCACGCTCAGCCGACACGACCTCCGACCGGGTCTGCCACGTGCGGTGCGGGAGCTCGTTGTGCCCAGTGAACCAGGCACCCACCTGACCGGCCTCGACCTCGTCGTCCCACCAGCACGACCTGCAAACCGGACTCCACTCGCCGGTGCGAGTGATGTCGGAGACCAGGTCGTACAGCTGCTCGGCCGACGCCTTGACCGTAACGGTCTCCTGGTAGCTGCGGAGGTTGGTCTTCCTCAAGCCACCAGGCACGGCGGGTGTCACTTCTTCTGCCGTCGGCTGCCGCCGTGCCAGTCCTCCTGCTTTCCCACTCTGTCGGCGTCACCTCCGAGGGCAACCAGCTGTGGCTGCTCGCGCAAGCTGCGCTTGAGCTCGGCGAAACCAGGGAAACGGGTCAGCCCGACCACGTGGTCCCACAGCTCGACGGACGACTCCTCGCGTGGCAGCCGGCTGATCACCGGCCCGAAGAAGGCCACACCGGCAGGAGGCTCGAAGTGGATGATCGGTGTGCCTACGTCCTTGCCCGTCAGAGAGAGCGCCTCGTCAGTTTCCTGCCGGATCTCCAGATCCCACGACTCGTCGTCGAGAGCGTCCGCCAGATCGAGCGGCAGACCTGCCTCGGCGAGGATCGGCTCCACGAACTCACGTGTCCCGCGACGCTCACGCAGCTCGCCCTCACTCCGCGAGTCTTGCGGGCCCGGAGCAGTGTCGAAGATGTGCGCCCCGAACGCGGCGTACAACGGCGCCATCGCCTGGCGCCCGTGCTCGGCCCGCGCCCGGGCAGCCACCCGCAGCAGCCGAAGCCCGGCGGTGTGGCCGGCCTCGTACTCAGGTGGGAAGTGCGCGTCATAGTCGACTTCGGCATTGATCAGGCGCAACGAGATGAACCGCCAGTCCACGGTGTAGTCGCGCTGGGACTGCACCTGACGCACCCACTTGCTGGTCATCCAGGCGAAGGGGCAGACAGGGTCGAAGTAGAAGTTGATGTCGGCGTCCATTCATCCACCCTAGGAGCGCGGTTTCGAAACGGCCAGCAGACGGAGAGCGGGCTTCGGTGCGGCGGCAGGGCGGTTGGGGCTCGCGACGGAGCGGATGGTGGATGCGACGGTCTGAGGCGCCCGGGACGCCTTGACCCACTGACGAGCAACTCCCTGCAACCAATCCCTCACCACGTCGCGAGCGACGATTCCGTGGACCGCCGGGTCGTGCCACAGATGTACGGGGTCAGGTACCCGGTGCTGCTACTGGCGTTACCCGTACGCGTTCCACTGGGTGGGGTCCAGCCGATATCCGAAGAGCGCCTCGGCGCGATCATCGCCAACATGCCTCCTCGACACCAGGCGCTGGTCGTCGTGGCAGCCGGCACCGGACTTCGACAGGGGGAGATCTTCGGGCTGACCGTCGACCGCCTGGACCTGGAACGTCGGACCGTCCTCGTCGACCGGCAGCTCATCAACCTCAATGGCGGCGAACCGTTCTTCGGCCCACCCAAGTCGCAGTCCAGTGTCCGCGTCGTTCCTCTACCGGTAGTGGTGACCGACGCACTCCGAGCCCACCTACGGACCTACCCCACGACCTCACTGGTCTTCACCAACGCTGCTGGCCTGCCCATGAGACGATCCGCGTTCTGGACCGAATGGAACCGCGCCCTTAAGGCAGCGGAAGTCCCTGCCGTTCGGTTCCACGAGCTGCGGCACTTCTACGCTTCGCTATTGATCCGCCATGGCGAGTCGGTCAAGACCGTCCAGGCGCGTCTCGGGCACGCCAGCGCCAGCGAGACCCTCGACACCTACAGCCACCTCTGGCCCGACAACGATGAGCGGACCAGGGACGCCGTGGACGGCGTGCTCGGAAATTTTGCGGACTGTTTGCGGACTACCGACGACCCGAGGAGGACAAACCCGCAGGTCAGAGACCTAAAAGTGGATGAGTCGGCCGATACGCCGGGTTCTGTCCCGCGGCCTGGTTGCCCGGGCCGCGGTGACGGTCATCCATCTACGACAGCCGTTGCCGACTGCCTCCAGCGCTCTACCCGTGTGCTCGGGCGGGCCGCCCTCGAACGCACACTGTCTGAGCTTGCTCCAGGTGGGGTTTACCGAGCCGGACCAGTCACCTGGCCCGCTGGTGGTCTCTTACACCACCGTTTCACCCTTACCGCGGTGCCTGCGCAACCGGAGCTGCGTGGTCCACCGTGGCGGTCTGTTCTCTGTGGCACTGTCCCGCGGGTCACCCCGGGTGGCTGTTGGCCACCACCTTGCCCTGTGGAGCCCGGACGTTCCTCGGCGGTGGTTGCCCACCGACGCGACCGCCTGGCCGACTCATCCGCCGCCAAGGATAGAGCAGGTATGGCGCGCGGCCGGCCACGCGCCATACCTGCGGTGACTAGTCCCGGCGGACCATGACGGCTGGTCCTTGCGGACCACAGCGATTTGGGGGTGGCCACGTGATCGGAATGCAGCAGGTGCGAGCGGCGCCGGTGCGACACCCTCGATCCAGTGAGGGGGGTCCATGACCACGACAGTGAGCAGCACCAGCGTCCGCACGACGCTGCGGACAGGCACCAATCAGGACCGGCTGGAGGTGGCGTTCCTCGGTGGCTTCCACCTGCGCGTCGGCGCGGCCACCGTGGGTCCGCGGCAGCTGGGAGGGACCAAGCCGCGGCTCATCCTCGAGGCCCTGCTCGCCCACGGGGGCGCACCGGTCTCCAAGGACAAGCTCGTCGCCATGCTCTGGGAGGGCGAGGGCGCACGGGGGTCGAAGGCCAACCTGGAGACGTACACCTGCGTCCTGCGCAAGCACTTGCAGGCGGCCGCTCCCGGCGCGGGCGACGTCATCGGCTCGGTCGCCGGGAGCTACACCATCGACATGACGCGCGTCGACCTCGACCTCGACCGCTACGCCCGGCTGGTGAGCCTCGCCAACGACGCGCGCACCCCAGCGGCCCAGGCGCTGCCACTGTTCGTGGAGGCGGTCTCGCTCGGTGATGCCGCCCTGCTGCCGGAGGAGGGTGATCTCGAGTGGCTCGTGGACCTGCGACGGCTCCACGCCGGACGGCTGCGCAGCCAGCTCGTCCAGGGCGCCCTGAAGGTCATGGACCTCGCCCCGGCCCTGTCCCGGCACTGGGCGCTCCTGGCCCTGCGCCACGACGGCCTCGACGAGGCAGCGTGGATCGCCTACCTGTCCAGCGTCGAGTGCCTGGGCTTCCACGCCGAGGGACTGCGCGCCTACAACGACTGCCGTCGGGTCTTCGCCCGCGAGCTGGGGTGTGCACCCGGGCGGGTGCTGCAGGAGACGTACGTCCGGCTGCTGCGTGGTGCCAACGAGGCCGACCACGAGCTGAGCCACCTTCTCGACGCCGTCGTCAGCCTGCACTCCGTGGCCGGGTCGACGAGGGCGACGGGGGCGACGGGACCGGTGGGTCCCGGCGATCGGAGCCGGGGTCGTTCCGCAGGCCCCTCCGTGCCCTTCGAGGAGGCGAGGGGGGCGTTGTCCAGCCTTTTGAACCGCGTCGGAGCCCCGTCGAATGGTGGAGCCGCGTCGGCTCGCACGGCTTGACAATCGAACTGGTCGGTCCTCTTCCGCAGCTCTACGCAGGACCGGCCAGGGTTCTGTCGTCGAGGCCGAGGAGGGTCGCTCGCGATGACTGTCGCCAGCCCAGGCACGCGCATCCTCGTCGTGGACGACCACGTCACGTTCGCCGAGCTCCTCGCCAACGCGCTGGACCGTGAACCCGACCTCACGAGCGTGGGGCACGCGACCACCGCCGCGACCGGGGTCGCCATGTTCCGCGAGCTGAGGCCCGAGCTGGTCCTGATGGACCTCGAGCTGCCGGACGCGACGGGCCTGGAGGCCACGAGCCAGATCATGCAGATCGACCCCTTCGCCCGGGTCGTCATCCTGACGGCGCACGCCAGACCCGAGTTCGCCGGCGATGCCCTCATCGCCGGCGCGTGCGGGTTCCTGTCCAAGGACGGCACGCTCGCCGACATGCTCGACGCCATCCGGACCGCGTCACCCGGACAGATCGCGGTGGACCCTCGCCTCATGATGAGCCTCATCGCCGAGGCCGCGGCACCGCCTCCCGTCACGGTGCGGCTCAGCGAACGCCAGACCGACGTCCTCACCCTGCTCGCCCGAGGAGAGGACGTGAAGCACATCGCGAGACAGCTCAACATCTCGAGCAGCACGTGCCGCAGCTATGTGCAGTCGATCCTCACGAGGCTCAATGCGCACAGCCAGCTCGAGGCGGTCATCATCGCCGCGCAGCTGGGTCTGGTGACGATCGACCGGCCGGCGATGCAACGACGCGTCGACCCCCGTTGATGAGGAAGGTCCGACCGCAGGCGTCGGAGACCGCCGAGGTCCGCAGAGCGGTCGCGCGGTACCTCGTCTACGGGGCCGTCGCCCTTGCCCTGGTGTCGGTGCCCACCTTCTACGCCCTGGGACGCATCGCCGAGCAGCATGCCCTGGACAGCGCCGCCCTGGACGGCGCCAACATCGCGCGCCGGCTCCTGGCGCCCGGGGTGACCGACGAGCTGCTCGCCGCCGACCCGGAGGCGATCGCCGCCATGGACCGGCGACTGGTTCCCCGGATGAGCGACGGCTCCCTCGCCCGCGTCAAGATCTGGTCGATCGACGGTGTCGTCCTCTACTCCGACGAGCACCGGCTCATCGGGCGCAACTTCGCCTCCGACCTGGACCTCGACGAGCTCAGGCCGGGAGGCCCGGCCGTCTCCTCGATCTCCGACCTCACAGAGGGCGAGAACCTGTTCGAGAGTGAGCACAAGGGCCTGGTCGAGGTCTACTCGCTGCTGCCCTCGGAGGCCGGTCCGGACGTCATCTACGAGCTGTACCTCCCCCTGGTCCTCGTGGAACGGGAACGCAACGAGCTCGTCGCCCAGATGGCGCCGGCGGGGATGCTGGCGCTGGGCACGCTCGCACTGTCACAGCTGCCCCTTGCCGTCGGCCTGGCGCGCAAGGTCAGCCGCATCCGGCACTCGCGCACCCGCCTGCTCGCCCAGACCGTCAAGGCCGTCGAGCTCGAGCGCCGCCGACTTGCCCAGGACCTGCACGACGACGTCATCCAGGACCTGTCCGGCGTCGCCGTCGCCCTGGAGTCCGTCGGCAGGGACGGTGGACGCCAGGACGGGACGGCCGACCGCGCCGCCGAGATCCTGCGGCGGGACGTGCGAAGGCTGCGGGACATCGTGGCGAACCTGTTCCCCACCAACGCCTATGAGGGCGGCCTCGACGCCGCCATCCGTGACCTCACCGCCGGCCTGGGCAGCCAGGGGGTGGCGGTCAGCCTCGACCTCGATCCCGACCACGGCCTGGACCCGGTGACCGCGGGCCTGATCCACCGAGTGGCCCGCGAGGCGGTGGTGAACGTCGCCAAGCACTCCCACGCCACGACCCTGCACGTGCTCCTGTCGATCACCCCCGATGCCGTCCACCTCGAGGTGACCGACGACGGTCGCGGCCCCGATCCCGTTCCCTCGCACCGGGTTGCGGGCCATGTCGGCCTCGACATCGTCCGGGAGACCATCGAGGAGGCCGGCGGCTCGGTCGTGCTCGAGGCGGGCAGCCCCCTCGGAACGACCGTCCGCGCCTACCTGCCACGGTGACACCCGGCGAATTCCGCTGAGCCCCAACGAGTCCCGAGGACCGTTGAGCAGCCTTGGAGAGCGGTCCGTTCGCCACGAAGATTTTCCCAAGGTCGTGGTTGCACCGTGAGCCTGTCATTCCCTCACGAGGCAGGTGTGTCATGACCAGTTCCCACGCACGGTACGAGCGTGTTGCCCGAGAGCTCCGGGACTCCGGGGCCAACCGATCCGGCCCAGGTGGCCGCAGACGCGGCGCCTTCCTACGGCGTCCCGCACGACTGACGGTGCTCGGATCCGTCGGCGCGGTGCTCGCCGCCCTGATCCTCCAACCGACGCTGGCGGCCCACGCGGCCGTGGCTCCGGTCGGTGCCGGGTTCACCGTGACCACAGGTGACCTCGCCTTCATCCTCAAGCAGATCAACATCGCGGAGCGGCACGCCGCCACCGCGACGCCCGCAGCGCCCTGCAAGGGCCTGCTCAACCAGCCCGGCGACAACATCCCCGACGTGGAGCAGGTCCCAGACATCCTCACGTCCTACGGTCTGCGCACCGTCGGCGGCGAGTGCAACAACCTGGTGCCCGGTCGCGAGAAGTTCGCCGCGGCCGACGTGCCCTTCGCCAGGATGGCCTCCGCCGACTTCAAGCCGGCGCGAGAACGTGCCCGCCCCGTTCCCCGGTGCCGGCACCGCCACGAGCTACGCCGACAAGTCCGCGGGCAACATGGTCGTTCGACACCCAGCCGCGCGTGATCAGCAACCTCATCGTCGACCAGACGGCCACGAACCCGGCAGCAGTGGCCGCCGCCGGGCAGCCCGGTGCGCACCCAGGGCAACGCCGGGGTCGTTCCCGTGTGACGCGGCCGGCCTCCCCGCTGGCTGCACCCCGCCCGGGGAGACCCTGTCCATCCCGAACGTGACCACGGACGTGGGCCTGTCCCCGCCGTTCAACGGCCTCTTCACGATCTTCGGCCAGTTCTTCGACCACGGCGTCGACCAGACCGTCAAGGGCGGCGGCACCGTCTTCGTCCCGCTGCGCGACGACGACCCGCTGGTCGCTGGGCAAGGACGGCGTGCTTCGGCACCGCCGACGACCTCGCCCCCAACCTGCGCTTCATGGTCCTCACCCGGGGCCAGAACCAGGCGGGTCCCGACGGCGTCCTCGGCAACGCCGACGACATCCAGGACGCCGACAACACCGACACCCCCCTGGTCGACCAGAGCCAGACCTACACCTCGCACGGGTCGCACCAGGCGTTCCTGCGCGAGTACGAGCTGGATGCCGCGAACCACCCGATGCGACACCGGCCGCCTCCTCGGCGGTCCGAGCGTGGCCAACGGACTGGCCACCAACAACCTGCACGAGAACGGCATGTCGACCTGGAGCAGCACCAAGGCCCAGGCCGCGACCGTCCTCGGCCTCAGGCTGCGTGACGTCGACGTCGCTCGACATCCCGATGCTCGCCACCGACCCCTACGGCAACTTCAACCCGGGACCGGCCCGCGGCCTCCCGCAGTACGTCACGGCCACCGGACTGGTCGAGGGTGACCTCGCCTCCCCCGTCGAGCCGCCGGCCAACGTGCTGCACTTCCACACGCCGTTCCTGACCGACATCGCCCACGACGCCGACCCCGGCTCGGTCGGGCCGTGCACCACTCCCGGCGTGAACGCACCGGCCGGGTGCAAGAGCCCCGACGCCGACACGACGGCCGGGACCCAGCTCGACGGCCAGGCCGCCAACACCTATGACGACGAGCTGCTCGCCGCGCACTTCACCGCCGGTGACGGCCGCGTCAACGAGAACATCGCCCTGACGACCGTGCACCAGATCTTCCACTCGGAGCACGACCGGCTGGTCGGCGGACATCAACAGCAGCCTGCACCACCAAGGTGCCGCAGTCGGTGCTCCAGCAGTGGACCCGAACGGACGGGCCCGGCAGGGTGGACCTACGGCCAGCGCCTCTTCCAGGCCGCCCGGTTCGTCACCGAGATGGAGTACCAGCACCTCGTCTTCGAGGAGTTCGGCCGCAAGGTGCAGCCCGCCATCGACCCGTTCCACGTCTACCACAGCGACGTCAACCCGACGATCCCCGCCGAGTTCGCCCACGCCGTATACCGTTTCGGCCACTCGATGCTGACCGAGACCATCGACCGCACGGCTCCGCGATCAGCCGGATCGACGTCGCCGCCGCAGGCAGTACAACATCAAGCTGCTCGACGGGTTCCTCAACCCCCCGGAGTTCAACCGGGACCAGAACGGTGCCGAGATCAGCTCCGAGGCGGCAGCCGGCGGGATCGTCATGGGAATGTCCGACCAGGTCGGGCAGGAGATCGACGAGTTCGTCACCGACACCCTGCGCAACAACCTGCTGGGGCTGCCGCTCGACCTCCCCACCCTCAACATGACCCGGGCACGGTCGGAGGGCATCCCGACGCTCAACGACCTGCGCCGCAAGATCAACGCGGTCACCAACGACGGCCAGCTGGCCCCGTACACGAGCTGGGCAGACTTCGGGAACAACCTGAAGCACCCGGAGTCCCTCGTGAACTTCGTTGCTGCGTATGGCACGTTCCCGACCATCGTCAGTGCCACGACCTACACCGACAAGCGCGCCGCCGCCCAGAAGATCATCGACCCCGGCGTGGGCATCAGCCCCAGCGCCGACGAGATGGACTTCATCAACAGCAGCGGTGCCTGGGCCGGCCAGGAGACCGGTCTGAACAAGGTCGACCTGTGGGTCGGTGGCCTCGCCGAGTCGACCGACATCAACGGCGGTCTCCTCGGCAGGACGTTCAACTACGTCTTCGAGACCTCGATGACCGACCTGCAGAACGGTGACCGGTTCTACTACCTGGCGCGGACGCCCGGCATGAACCTGCGCACCCAGCTGGAGAGCAACAGCTTCGCCGAGCTCGTCATGCGCAACACCGACAACACGAACACGCTCAAGCAGGACGCGTTCGCCACGGCGGACTGCAAGTTCCAGATGGGCAACCTCGCCAACACCGCAGCCGGGTTCACCGCGTCCGGGTCCGTCGTGGCCGACGACCCGACCACGGACTGCAACGAGACGGCGCTGCTCACCCGGTCCCCCAACGGACAGATCACCTACAAGCTGATCAACTCCGTCGACCCGGCAGGCATCAACGGCCAGTCCGTCTACAACGGTGACGCCGCCTCGAACCGGATCAAGGGCGGCATCGACAACGACACCATCCTCGGCAACGAGGGCGACGACTGGCTCGACGGCAACTCCGGAGACGACGTCGTCCTCGGTGGCGACGGCGCCGACCGCATCACCGACACCGGTGGCGCCGACGTCCTCAAGGGCGGTCCCGGCAACGACGCCATGGACGCCGGCAACGGCATCGACATCATGATGGGCGGCGACGGCAAGGACTTCATGAACGGCGGCGCCAACGACAACGAGGAGTTCGCCGGACCGGACGACGACTTCATCATCGCCGGCGGCGGCACCGACACGGCGTTCGGTGACGGTGGCGACGACTGGATCCAGGGTGGCGCAGGTCAGGACCTGCTCATCGGTGACCACGCGGCGCCGTTCTTCGACGACCCCGCCGAGACCAGCCCGGGCCACGACATCTTCGTGGGCCAGGTGGGCGAGAACGACTACGACGCCGAGGGTGGCGACGACGTCATGGCACAGAACGCCTTCGTCGACCGCAACGCCGGTGCGGCCGGGTTCGACTGGGCCATCCACCAGTACAACACCGTGGGCGCCGACGACGACATGGCGATCAACAACAACCTGGGCCCGCTGCCGATCCAGGTGGTCGTCAACCGCGACCGCTGGCAGGAGGTCGAGGCAGACTCGGGCTCGGCCCGGGACGACGTGATCCGTGGCACCGACGACGCGCCTGCCGTGCTCGGGGGTGCCGGGTTCGCCGGGTGCAACGTGCTCGACCAGGCCGGCGTCAACCGCATCAGCGGGCTCTCGGCCATCGTGCCGCAGCCGCTCACCGGTGCACTCGCTCCGGTGGTCGCCGCCTCGGCGGCCGGCACCTGCCCGCTCTCCGGGCCCATCTGGGGTGATGGCAACATCCTCCTCGGTGGTGGCGGCAGCGACACGATCACCGGTCGTGGGGCTGACGACATCATCGACGGCGACCGCTCCCTGCAGGTGCGGATCAGCGTCCGCACCAACAAGGACGGCACCGGTCCCGAGATCGGCTCGGCGACCCTGATGGAGGGCACCTACCAGGCCGGCAACCCCACGACGCTGCAGCAGGCAGTGTTCGACGGGACGATCGACCCGGGGCAGCTGGTCGCGGTGCGCGAGATCGTGGGGGCTCCCGCAGGCGACACGGGAGTGGACACCGCGGTGTTCCTGGCCCCGCGTGCCTCCTACACGGTGGTGCGCAACGCCAACGGCAGCGTCACGGTCACCCAGACCGGAGCCGTCGACCGGACGACCCAGAAGGTGTCCGACGGCACCGACACCCTGCGCAACATCGAGCGGTTGCAGTTCAGCGACCAGGTGCTGCTCCTCACCACACCGGCGGCTCCCACCATCGTCGCTGCCCTGGCGACGGGCAACGGTCAGGCCACGGTCACCTGGACCGCACCGGTCCTTCCCGCAAGCACCTCGCCGATCACCACCTTCGACGTGGTCGTCAGCAGGGCGGGGACGCCGGTCACCACCATCACGGGTATCGCGCGCACGGCCACCAGCCGTGTCGTCACCGGCCTGACGAACGGGCAGTCGTACACCTTCCAGGTGCGCGCCAACAACCTGTTCGGGCCCGGGCCCCTCTCGGCAGCGTCCAACGCGGTCACGCCGCAGGGCCCACCGCCGGCACCCACCAACGTCGCTGCCACCTCCACGGTCAGCGGCCAGGCCAGCGTGACCTGGACCGCACCGGTCCTCGCCGCGGGGGCACCGTCGATCACGAGCTATGACGTGGTCGTCACCAGTGGCGGGGCCACCGTCCGCACCATCACCGGTGTCACCGCGACGAGCACCGTCGTCACCGGCCTGACGAACGGTCAGGCCTACTCCTTCAGGGTCCGCGCCAACAGCCTGTTCGGCACCAGCGCCCTGTCGGCGGCCTCCAACACGGTCACCCCCAGGGGCGCACCGGCGGCACCCACCGCCGTCGCGGCCACACGCGGGAACGCGAGCGCGAGCCTGACGTGGACGCCCGGCAGCAACGGCGGGTCGCCGGTGACGAGCTGGATCGTCACCACCCGGATCGGTACCACCGTGGTACGGACCACGACCGTCCCCGGGAGCACGCCGAGCACGACCATCACGGGCCTGACCAACGGGACGGCATACACGTTCCGCGTCCAGGCGGTGACCGCCCTCGGGACCAGCGGCCTGTCGCCGGCTTCCAACACGGTGACACCGGCACGGGTGGCGAACGCGCCGGTCATCGGCACCGCATCACGGGGCCTCGCGGGAGGTGCTCTCACCGCCGTGGCGAACTGGACGCCGGTGACGGGGGCGGCGAACGGAGGCTCGGCCGTGGTCTCCTACCGGGTGACGGCCTACCGGATGGCTGCCGACGGCGTGACCGTCGCCGGAGTCACCCAGGTGCAGGTGGTGACCGGGGCGACCAGCTCGACCCGGACGTTCACCCTCCCGGCGGGCACCTACCGGTTCGGCGTCGTGGCCACCAACGCCGTGGGCAACAGCGCGTCCTCCGCACGGTCCAACGCGGTGGTGCCGCGATGACCTGAGGACCGGGCCCGGGAGGACCACTCGTCCCCCGGGCCCGACTGCCCCACCGGCTCCACCCCCACTACCGCGGGCCCCGGACCTCATCCCTCACTGGTCCGGGGCACCGCTCTCTGCTCGGCCGGGTCCGCCGGGGCTGCGTATGGCGCCGAGCAGGCCCGGTACGGGCGTCACCGCGGACGCCGTGCCCGGTGACGGACCGCCACGGTCCGGCGAGACACCTCCGTCACCTCACGTAGGAGATCTCGTCCCCGTGAGGGGTCGTCAGCGCCGCACGCCCGTCCTACGATCGCAAATGACTACTGACCGCGAGCTCGCGGTCCGGTGGCTCGACGGCCAACCCGGCGGGGAGGACTGATGGCCGAACCAGACCTGGCGCGCGCGCCGCACGTGGTGCGGATCCCGGTGCGCCGACCCCTCACCGCGGCCGTGACCGTCGCGGTGGTGGGCGCTGCCCTGCTCTCCGGTGGAGGGACGCAGGGTGCGCCGAAGGTGTCAGCGCCGCCGACGGCCTCAGGCCAGGCCGCCCAGGGCTCGACGTCCGGCGTCGACGACTGGGACGTCTCCCCGCGCGACCTCGTGGTCGGTGACCCCACCAGCAGCATGCTGGCCGTCGACGAGGTGCTGGCCGACCCACGACAGGTATCGACCCTGGCCGCGGCGCTGGAGACGGGAGCCGGCCTGCGCCAGTCGGGCAGCCTGGCGACGGCCACCAACATCCCGGACGTCCTCTGGGCCGCCTACCGGTCGGCCCGCGCCTCGGCACCGGCCGCCTGCCGGCTGCCGGTGCAGCTCCTCGCCGCGATCGGCCAGGTGGAGTCGGGCTCCCTGGCGGGACGCGGCCTGGACAGCCGGCACCGGGCGGTCCCTGCCGTCGTGGGGCCGGTCCTGGACGGCAAGGGCTTCGCGGCGATCCGGGACACCGACGGCGGACGGCTCGACGGCGACCCCGTCTGGGACCGCGCGGTCGGTCCGATGCAGTTCATCCCCTCGACGTGGCAGCGCTGGGGCCGTGACGGCAACCACGACGGTGTCAGCGACCCGCAGAACGTCGAGGACGCCGCATACTCCGCGGCCGCATACCTGTGTGCCGGGGGCCGCGACCTGGCGAAGCCCGCCGGCCTGCGGTCGGCGATCCTGTCGTACAACCACTCCGCGGCGTACCTCGCCGACGTGCTGCGCCTCATGAAGACCGTGACCCCCGGCGGCCCGGCCCCGCTCTCTGTGGTGACCGTCTCGGTGGTGCTGCGCCCAGTGGTCGGACCGCCTTCGGCCCCACCCGTGCGCGCCGTGTCGTCGGGCACGGGCTCGTCGGGCACAGGCCCGACGGTGCCCCGCACGCCCAGCAGCACGACCACGTCGAGCGGCACCTCCGGGACGACCAGCCCCTCCTCCACCAGCTCGACCAGCACCACCACGCCACCCACCACGGTCACCACCACGACCGCCACCGGGGCGACGGGCCCGTCGGTCACCACGACCACGGGCGCGACGACTCCACCGGTGACGACGACCACGGTGACGACCACGACGCCGCCCATGACCACGACCGCCCCCGCCACGTCGACCGGTCTCCCCACCACCACCACGAGCACGACGAGCACGACGACCACCTGCCCGGTGACGCCGAGCACCGATGGGACGACGACCACCACGACCACCACCACGACGACGACCACGGATCCCGCCGTGACCAGCACGACGACCACCCCCGACCCGTGCGCGTCCCCCTCGACGACCACGACGCCGTCAGCCGGCGCGGCCTCGGCCGACCCGTCCGTCGCCACGACGACGAGCATCGAGGGACCCACCGCGGGCTGACGGTCGCTCGGGCTCGGCACCCGCACGGGCCAAAGGCCCGCACGGTTCAGTCGACGATCTCGAACCGGACGGTGCTCGTGCTGATGGTCGCCTCGGTGAGGCGCACCCGCACCCGGGTGCCGAGGTCGTGCACACCTGTGGCGTTCGCGAGGACAGCCGGCTCCTGGACCTGGACGACGGCGCGACCCTTCTCCCGCTGGTCGACGACCATGGCGTCGAACACCTCCCCCACGCGGTCCTCGAGGGCCGCTGCCTCGACGGCGTCGGCGCACCCGCGCTCCACCGCGCCCGCCACCTTGTCCGAGGACGCCATCACCTCGGGCAGCGACGGGAGCGCCTCGCGGGCCCAGGCGGGCACGGGCGCACCGGCTGCTGATCGCCTCGCAGATCGCCAGGCCGAACCGGTCGACCAGCCGCCGCAGCGGCGCGGTGACGTGGGCGTAGGCCGCTGCCACGGCCGCGTGCTGCGACTCCTGCGGGACCGACCCGTCGAACGGCGTGTAGCCGGCCCCGCGGAACAACGCCGTCGCCTCGTGGATCAGGGCCAGGTGCTTGGGGTCGGTGCGGTCCAGGCGTGCGCAGGAACTCGCCGTACGGCACGTCCTTGCGCCACTCGACCCCCAGCGCCCGGCTCGCGTGGCGGAACCGTGCGATCGCGCCCTCGTCCGGCGCGGGCATGGTGCGCAGGATGCCGACCTTGGCCCCGAGCATCAGGTCGGCTGCCGCCATACCGGTCATCAGCGAGATCTGGGCGTTCCAGTCCTCGGCGTCCAGCGGCGGACGGAAGTGCAGTCGGTAGTGGCCTCGCCGTCGTCCTCGGTGACCTCCTGCTCGGGCATCGGCAGGCTGGCGCCACCCCGCCTGCGCTCGAGCTCGATCCGGCGCGTGCCGACCGCCTTGAGCAGCTCGAGCCGCTCGTCGGCGCCGCCGGCGTCGATCGCCTTCTGCACCTGGTCGTAGTCGAACCTCTCGGTGCTGCGGACCATGGCACGGTAGAGAGTCGTCGCGGTGGTCGAGCCGTCGGCGGCCAGGCGCAGGTCCCAGACGAAGGCGGGGCGCACCTGCTCCGGCAGCAGGCTCGCGGCGTCCTCGCTGATCGACGGCGGGTGCAGAGGGGTGCGGTGGTCGGGGGCGTAGATGGTCTGCCCACGCCGGCGGGTCTCCGCGTCGACGGCACCGCCCGCACGGACGAACGCCGGGACGTCCGCGATCGCGTAGCGCACGCGGTAGCCCTCACCGTCGCGCTCGATGTGCAGCGCCTGGTCGAGGTCCATCGAGCCGGGCGGGTCGATGGTGAGGAAGGCGACCGCCGTCTCGTCACGATCGGGCAGGTCGGGTGACCCCGCAGCCTGCTTCGCCTCCACCTCGACCTCGGGTGGGAACGCCTCCGGCACCGCGTTCTCGGCGCGGACCGCGTCGAACCGCGCCTGCAGCTCCGCGGACTGGGTGACGGCCTGCTCGGCCACCGGCTTCTCGACCTGGATTCGTCGCATCGGCATGGCGTCAACCTATCCAGTGGACCGGCGAGGCACCCGTCGGACGGGAGACCTAGGCTGACCCGGTGCTGATCCTGCTGCCCCCGTCGGAGTCCAAGACGGGCCGCACCCGTGGTCGCCCCATCGACCCGGACAGGCTGAGCTTCCCCGAGCTCACCGACACGCGGCGCGCGGTCGCCGCGGCCGTCGCCGAGGTGAGCGCCCACCCCGATGCCGCCAAGGTCCTGGGCGTCAGCCCCAACCTCACGCAGGAGATCGCGCGCAACACGACGCTCGAGACGGCCCCGTCGTCGCCGGCTTCGCAGGTCTACTCGGGGGTCCTGTTCGACGCCCTGGAGCACGGCTCGCTCGACGGTGCCGCGAAGCGGCGCGCCAACCGGTGGCTCGTCGTCGTGTCCGCGCTCTACGGTGCCGTGCGCCCCACGGACGCCATCGCTCCCTATCGGCTCTCCATGGCCGTGAACCTGCCCGGTGTCGGTCCCCTCGCCAGCGCCTGGAAGCCCGAGCTCTCCGAGGTGCTCCCCGAGGTCGTCGGCCGCGGGCTCGTGGTCGACTGCCGCTCCAGCACGTATGCCGCCGCGTGGACCCCGCAGGGTCCGCTGGCCGACCGCTGGGTGCAGGTCAGGGTGCCCGGCGCCACCCACATGGCCAAGCACACCCGCGGCCTGGTGGCCCGGCACCTGTGCGAGGTGGGTCTCGACGTGCGCAAGGTCCGCCCAGCTGGTCGACGTCCTCGCGGACGCCTTCGAGGTCTCGCTGACGCCACCACCGAGGGCCGGCCGGCCCTGGGTGCTCGACGCGACGGCCCGCGCATGATCGCGCGGGCCTGCGTGAGCGGCACCGAGCTCACCGACCTCTTCTCCCGTGTCGCACCGGTCCTGGTCTTCCTCGTGGCCATCACGGTGGTGGCCGAGATCGCCGACGTCGCGGGTGTCTTCGACGTCGCCGGCCACTGGACCTCGCGGGTCGGGCGCCACCGGGTGTCGGTGCTGTGGCTGCTGTTCGTGCTCCTCGCCGTCGTCTGCACGATCTTCCTCAGCCTCGACACGACAGCGGTTCTGCTGACCCCGGTGGGGCTCGCGATCGCCGCGACAGGTGGGCATCTCGCCCCTGCCGTTCGCGATGACGACGCTGTGGCTGGCCAACACCGCCAGCCTGCTGCTGCCGGTCTCCAACCTGTCGAACCTCCTGTCGTTGCACCACTTCGACGCGCTCGGGGTCGGCCATGCGGGGTACGTCCGACTGGCAGCCGCACCGGCCCTGGCGGCCGTCGTGGTCACCCTGGTCGTGCTCTGGGTGTTCAACCGCAAGGACCTTCGCGGACGCTACGAGCCCGACGCCCCTCCCGAGCCGCACGACGCCGTGATGCTCCGCATCGCCGGCGGGGTCTGCGTCGCCGTCGGTCCCTTCTTCGCCCTGGGGCTTCCCCCGCTGGGTGTCGTCCGTGGCGGCGGTCGTCCTGGTGGTCGCCCTCGGTGCGTGACCGCCGGTCGCTGAGTCGGCTCTCGGTGCCGTGGCAGATGGTCCTGGGCGTCGCCGTCCTGTTCGTCGTCATCGACGTCGCCCTGCGCCACGGCCTGCAGCCGGTGCTCGAGTCGCTGGTCGGCACCGGTACGGCGCCCGCGGACCTGGTGCGCGTGGCCGGCAGTGGCGCGCTGACCGCCAACGTCGTCAACAACCTGCCGGCCTACATCGCGCTCGAGTCCGTCTCGTCCGACGCCCCCGCAGCGGCTCTTGGCGCTGCTCGTCGGAGTCAACGTCGCACCACTGGTGACGCTGTGGGCGTCCCTCGCCACGCTGCTGTGGGCGCAGCGCTGCCGCGCGGGCGGCCTGAGGGTGAAGCCCTGGACCTGGCCCGCCAGGGCCTGGTGTGCGCCCTCGCGGCCGCCGGCCTCTCGGTCGCCGCGCTCGCCCTCGCAGGCTGAGGGACCGCGGACGTCAAGACTGCAGGCCGAGGCTGCGGGCTTTGGACTGTGCCCTCGCCGGCCTCAGGCGGGCAAGCCGCGGAGCAGGTCGTCGATGACGTCCTGCGGGTCCTCGAGCCCGACCGAGATGCGGACCGTGCCGTCGGTGATGCCGACCGCAGCCCGCGCCTCGGGGGTCAGGCGGCGGTGGGTCGTCGTCGCCGGGTGGGTGACCATCGACTTGGCGTCGCCGAGGTTGTTGCTGATGTCGACGACCTGGAGGGCGTTCATCAGCGCGAAGGCCTCGGCCTTGCCGCCGTCGAGCTCGAACGTCACGACGGTGCCGCCACCGAGCATCTGCGCCAGCGCCAGGTCGTGCTGGGGGTGCGACGGAAGCCACGGGTAGAGCACCTTGGTGACCGCCGGGTGCGCCTCGAGGGCCTGGGCGACGGCGAGGGCGTTGGCGGCCTGCTGGCGCACGCGCAGGCTCAGCGTCTCCAGGCCCTTGACGAGCACCCACGCGTTGAACGGCGACATGGCCGGACCGGTGTGCCGCATGAGGTTCTTGACCGGGCCGTCGACGAACTCCTTCGGTGCCCAGCACCGCGCCCCCGAGGGTGCGGCCCTGCCCGTCGATGTGCTTGGTCGCGGAGTAGACGACGACGTCGGCGCCGTGGTCGAGGGGCTTGGAGAACACCGGGGTGCCGAAGACGTTGTCGACGACGACCTGGGCCCCGGCGGCGTGGGCCAGGTCGGACACCGCCCGCATGTCGACGAGCTCCTGCATGGGGTTGCTCGGGGTCTCGAAGAAGACCGCCTGCGTCGGCACGGACAGCGCCTCGCGCCACTGCTCGAGGTCGGACCCGTCGACGAACACGGTCTCGACACCCCAGCGCGGCAGGATCTCGTCGAGGATCACGAAGCACGACCCGAACAGTCCCCGCGAGGAGACGACCCGGTCACCCTGGCCCAACAGGGCGGCGAGCGCCACGAACACCGCCGACATGCCGGAGGCCGTCGCGAAGCACGCCTCGGCTCCCTCGAGCTGGCGCAGCCGCTCCTCGAACATCGACACCGTCGGGTTGCCGTAGCGGGAGTAGATGAAGTGGTCGACCTCGTCCTTGAACGCCGCCTCGGCCTGCTCGGCGCTCTCGTAGACGAAGCCGGACGTGAGGAACAGGGCCTCGGACGTCTCGTCGAAGTTGGTGCGGCTCAGTCCTCCGCGGACGGCGACCGTGTCCGGGCGGAACGACACGGGCTCGCTCATCCCTGCCTCCACGGCAGCCCCGATTTCTTCCACCCGGACACGGCGCGGTGCCCCTCGTCGTCGTGCGGACCCTCGAAGCCCTCGGTGATGTTGTAGCTGGGCTCGAGGCCGGCTCCCGTGGCGGCCTCGGCCGCAGCGACCGACCGGACACCGGAACGGCACAGGAAGTAGATGGGGGCGCCGTCGGGCAGGCCCGCGTCGCGCAGCTGCTCGACGAAGTCGCCGTTCACCGCACCGTCCGGGAAGCGTTGCCACTCCACGCAGACGACCTTCTTGCCGAGGGCAGTCAGGTCGGGCAGGCCGACGTAGTTCCACTCGGCGCTGGTGCGCACGTCGACGAGGACGGCGTCGTCGTCGGCCGCCAGCGCGGCATACGCCTCCCGGGGCGCCACATCTCCTGCGTAGCTCATGGGCCAAGGGTAGGACGGACCGCCACATGGCGAGACGACCCAGCCACATCGTGGGCGGGTCGTCTCGGACGTGGCCGACCTACGTGCGGTTGGTGAAGGCCACCGAGACGTTGCCGTCCGGCCAGACCTCGAGCGCGGTCAGCGAGCCGGGTGCCGCTGCCAGCCGCCAGATCTTGTCGTGCGGGATCCCGAGCACGTGCGCGAGGACCACCATGATCGGCTTGCGGTGGCAGACGACGACCGTGGTGCCGCCTGCGGCGACCACCCGCTCGAACGCGGCCAGGACACGCTCGGCCAGCTCGAGGTGGGTCTCCCCACCCGGCCGGGCGTATGCCGCGTCGTTGCGCATGAGCGCCAGCTCGGCGGGCTGCTCCCGGGCGAGGTCGTGGACGCTCACGCCGTCCCAGTCGCCGAAGTCCTGCTCGTCCCAGTCGGCGTCCTGCTCGGCGTCGACGCCGATGGTGGCGCCGACGGCGGCCCCGGTCTGCACCGCGCGAACCAGTGACGAGGTCACCACCCTGGCCGACGAGCCGGCCAGGAGGTGGGCGACGGCAGCGCCTGCAGCTCGCGCCTGTGCGCGCCCGGTCTCGTTCAGCGACGGGTCGGACCCGCCACGCCCGTCGAGGCGGGCGTGCGTGGTGAAGTCGGTGACACCGTGGCGCACGAGGACCACGCGGGTCGGTGTGCCCTCACCGCCTGCGGGGACCGGGGCAGCCGTCCCGGGGGCCGGGTCGATGATCTCGTCCACGAGCTCTGCGGACGACCGGTCCGGTCCGGGGACAGCTCGAGACCCAGACCTAGACCCAGACCTGGGCTCGGACTCGGACTCGGGCTCCCCCACCATCCGGTCGATGGTCCGCCCGTCCATGCCGTCGTTGGACAGGGCGTCCGCGTCCTTGTTCTTCTCGCGCGGGATCCAGGTGTAGGACACCGACCCACCGCCGCGGCTGATCAGGGCGGCGAGCTCGCGCGCCTCGAGGGCGAGCCGGCGCATGTCCTCGTGCTTGATCTTCCAGCGCCCCGACATCTGCTCCACGACGAGCTTGGAGTCCATCCTGGCCTCGATGTCGGCGCCCGGGTCGATCCGCTGGGCAGCGCGCAGGCCCGCGATCAGGCCGGAGTACTCCGCGACGTTGTTGGACGCCTTGCCCAGGGGCGCAGCACCTTCCCAGAGGACGCGGCCGGTGGAGGGGTCACGGACGAGGGCACCGTAGCCGGCGACCCCGGGGTTGCCCCGGGAGCCGCCGTCGGCCTCGACGACGAGCGGTCGACCCACCGCTCAGAGGCCGGACTCGGAGGTGCGGACCAGGATCCGGCGGCACTCCTCGCAGCGCAGCACCTCGTCGTCGGCGGCCGCCTTGATGCGGCTCATCTCGACGTTGTTGAGCTCGAGCTGGCAGCCACCGCAACGGCGCTGGCGCAGCGGTGCCGCGGCCAGGCCCCCCGTCTGGGTGCGGATCTTCTCGTAGAGCGTGACGAGGTCGGCGCCCACGCCCGCCACCGTGTCGGCGCGGGGGGCGGCGACCTTGGCCGCCTCCACCTCGAAGTCCTTGAGCGCGTCGTCCCTGGCCGCCGTCGCCTTCTCGAGCTCGGCGGTCAGTGCGGTCCGTTCGGCCTCGAGGCGGGCGACATCCGCCTCCGCCCCCTCGGCCCGCTCCATGATCTCGATCTCGACGTCCTCGAGCTCTCCCTGGCGACGGTGCAGGGAGTCCAGCTCGTGCTGCAGCGCCTGGAGGTCCTTGGCGGTGCCGGTGCCGGCGTCGAGGCGGGCCTGGTTGCGGGCCGCGCGGTCCCGGACGAGCTGGACGTCGGTCTCGGCCTTGGCCACCTCGCGCTGGATGTCACCCAGCACGGTCTGGGCCCGGACCAGGTCGGAGTCCAGTGCGGCTGCGCGCTGCTCGAGCACGAGCAACGCGGCGCGCTGGGGCAGGTTCTTGGTCGCGTGGGCGATCTGGTCGAGACGGGTGTCGATCGCCTGCAGGTCCAGGAGCCTCCACTGACGGGACGGGTCGGCTTTCAGGACGTACCTCCGGGCGGCTCGGCACCGACGACGAAATCCCAGGGGTCGGTGCGCAGTGTGGAAATGTGCGTCTCCACTCTAGAGGCCGCAGGGTCTGCGTCGGCAAGCGCGGCCTCCAGCCGTCGGGCAGCCCCGACGAGCCAGAGCGACTCGGTGGCCCAGTGGCCTGCGTCGACGAGGTACGGCGTTCCGCCCCGGGCCTCCTCGCGGGCCTCCAGGACGGGGTGGTGCCGCAGGTCCGCGGTGACGAACACGTCGGCTCCCGACGCCCGGACGTGGTCGAACATGTCGTCGCCCGCGCCTCCCATCAGGGCCACCCTCCGCACCTCGGCGTCGGGCGGTCCCGCGACCCGGACCCCGCCCGCCGAGGGCGGCAGGGCGGCACACAGGGCTGTCGTGAACTCGGCCAGGCTCGTGGGGACGCGCAGGTCGCCGACGCGGCCGAGGGGCTGCCCCTCGACGACCGCGAGCGGCTCGGTGTCGGTGAGCCCGCACGCGCTCGCGAGGGCGTCGTTGACGCCGGGCTGGGCGACGTCGGCGTTGGTGTGCGCGACGTAGAGGGCGATGTCGTGGACGACCAGCGCCGTGACGCTGGCGCCCTTGGCGGTCGAGGTCGCGACGCTGTGGACACCCTTGAGCAGCAGCGGGTGGTGGGTCACCAGGAGGTCGGCGCCCAGCGCGCGGGCCTCCTCGATGACGGCCAGCGTCGGGTCCACCGCGAACAGGACCCGCTCGACCCGTTGCTCCGGGTCTCCCGAGACGAGGCCAACCTGGTCCCACGACTGGGCCGTGGACGGCGGGTAGAAGACCTCGAGGGCCCGGACGACGTCGGCGAGGCTGGGGTGCACGTGGGCCCGGCCGGGCTCGAACCGACGACACCCGCGGTGTAAACGCGGTGCTCTACCAACTGAGCTACAGGCCCTTGCGCGGCGAGGTGACCCAGCCGCGCGGCGCCATTCTGTCAGGTGGGGCGCAGGGCAGGGGTCATTGCGGGCGCGGCGGGTTGCCCGCGTTTTCCTCCGCGCGGGTGTCCTCGGGGTGCAGGATGCCCACCGTGATCTCTCACCACGAGAGGTCCTGCACCCGCGCGCACCACGCCCGGGTCGAACATGGAGGGGAAAGCATGACTCAACGCAGGATCACGGGGCGGGCACTTCGCGCCGCCGCGGTGGTTCCGACGTTCGCGCTCGTCGCCAGCAGCCTCGCTGCTGTCGGCGCCGCGGGCAGCCCGTCGGACACACCAACACGGACGCAGGGCGGCACCGCGGCCGCCTCCAGCGGCGGCACCTACCTCAACACCGTGGCACCGCGCGTGGAACAGGCCTTCGGGACCGACGTCCGCGTCACGAAGGACAAGAAGTCCCTCGCCCATCAGGCGACGGTGCTGGAGAAGGCCCGGAAGTTCGACGCCAAGCACGCGACGGGCAATCCCGTCGCCGCCCGCGGCCTGGCCAAGGTGGAGGCGCAGTCGATCCGCACCGGCCAGAGCCCTGCCGACATCAAGAACAGCTTCAAGCAGGCGCCGTCGACGCAGAAGGCCAAGCTGCTGACGATCCTCGTCGAGTTCAACGACAAGGCGAACGACGACTTCAGCTCCTCCATGGTGCCCAGCGCCTTCGGCTCGGACACCTGCAAGAAGGGCGCGATCCAGAACGGCCCGAAGCACAACACGATCCCGAACCCCGCGACGGCCAAGCGGCTGGACAACAACTCCATGTGGGTCAAGGACTTCTCGTCGGCCCACTACAACACGATGCTCTACACCAAGACCGGGATCACCAACCGGGTCCGCACGGACCTCAAGGGCCCTGACGGCAAGCCCGGCTTCGACATCTCCGGCTACACGATGAAGAACATGTACGAGGAGATGTCCAAGGGCGCCTACACCGTCGACGGTGCGGCCACCCCGTGGGTCACCGTCCCCCACTCCGAGGCCTACTACGGCGCGACCCGCTGCTACCAGGACGACAAGGGCAACTGGACGTATGGCGCGATCCAGGACATGCAGGGGCACCCGGACAACCCGCTCGGTCCCGGCCAGCTCCCGATCGACGCCGTGGCCGCCCTCGCCAAGGCGCAGCCGAACTTCCCCTGGGCCGACTACGACGTCGAGGACCAGGGCGACATCGACAACGACGGCAACTACTTCGAGCCGGACGGCATCATCGACCACGTCGTGCTCGTGCACGCCGGCGAGGACAAGTCCGGCGGCGGCGGCGCACAGGGCACCTACGCCATCTGGGCCCACTCCTCGGCCGTGCCCGGTGGGGCTCCCGTCCCCGGGACCAACCTCAAGCTGAGCAACTACATCGTCCAGCCGGAGGACTCCGGGGTCGGCGTGTTCGCCCACGAGTACGGCCACGACCTCGGGCTGCCGGACCTCTACGACACCGGCAGCGGCGGCGACTCCGACGTCGACTTCTGGGACCTCATGAGCTCGGGCTCCCACTCGGGCCCGATCTTCCAGTCGATGCCGACGCACATGGGCATCTGGGACAAGTACGTGCTGGGCTGGGCCGACCCGGTGGAGATCAACCCCGGTGACGCCCGCCGCTCGGTCCTCGTTGGCCAGGCGTCGCGCACCCCGCGCGGCACCCAGGACGGCATCAAGATCAACCTGCCCAACAAGGTGATCAGCCTCGCCAAGCCGCACGGCGGCACGAAGATGTGGTTCTCCAGCGGCGACCAGGCCAACGCCGACAACACCCTGGCGCGCACGATCACCGTGCCGGGCGGCGCCACCAACGCCAAGTTCTGGATGTGGAACAACTACACCATCGAGGAGGACTGGGACTTCGGCTTCGTCGAGGTCTCCACCGACGGTGGCACCACCTGGACCGAGCAGAAGGTCCGCAACACGGCCGGCACGGAGGTCTCGACCAAGGACACCTACGCCGACCCCAACGGAAACCTCAAGACGTTCGGCAACAAGAAGTACGGCCTGACCGGCGACTCCAACGGCTGGCAGCACGAGTACGTCGACGTCACGCCCTTCGCGGGCAAGACCATCCAGGTCCGCCTGCACTACATGACCGACGCCGGCTTCGAGGACCGCGGCTGGTTCGTCGACGACCTCGCCCTCACCAACGGCGCCAACACCGTCTGGAGCGACGACGCCGAGGTCAACAACGGCTGGGCGCAGAAGGTCGGCAGCTCCGCCGGCACCACGGGTGCGGGCTGGGTCATCGACAGCGGCACGCAGACCAAGGCGCAGTACTACCTCGTGGAGTGGCGCAACTTCGACGGGTTCGACAAGGGCCTGCAATACGCCTACGACACGACCTACCAGGCGGACGGCGCCTGGAACGTCGAGAAGATCAAGTACAACGCGCCGGGTGCCCTGGTCTGGTACCGGGACACCACCTTCGGCAACGCCAACCTGGTCCTCAACAACCTCTCGGCCCTGCCGAGCGAGGGTGCCAAGGGTGGCCTGCTCATCGTGGACAGCCACTTCGACCCGTTGCGCCGCACCGGCGCTGCGGCAGCCCTCGACCCGACGTACCTGAAGAACCTGCCGTCGCGTCCGCAGTCGTCCAACGCCGCGTTCAACCTCGTGGGGACCTACCCCTTCAAGGAGTGCGTGACCAACGACGCGGTCACCAAGGTGGCCTGCAACACCTTCCCGAAGCAGGCCGCGGTGCGCACCTTCACTGACAACCTCGGGTGGTACCCGGGCTACGAGTACCGCCCCGACCTCGACGCGAAGCAGCCGTACTTCCTTCGCCAGGCGGACGCCTCGACCGTGGTCCCGTCCCGGGGCAACGCTCCGTACACGGTCCGCATCGTCGACAAGTCCGGGAAGCTGCTGAAGTCGCAGTTCGGTGACGGCCTCGGCACGGGCAACCCGGCGGACTCCAAGGTGGGCTTCGGCACGACCGTCACCGTGGCGGCCACCATGCAGCACAACCAGATGGCGCGTCTGTGGGTGACCCCGCCCAGGAAGTGACCTGACGAGCACGCGACAGGGCCGGTATGCCGCGGGAGCGGCACACCGGCCCTGTCGCGTCGGCGGGTGGCGGGAGGGCCGGCTCAGGCCAGCTCGCGCAGCGCCTCGTGGTAGCCGGTGAAGTCGCGGGCCTGGCCGATCTCGTTGACCAGGGACCAGCGGATGATGCCCTCGCGGTCGACGAGGAAGGTGCCGCGGACCGCTGCACCGGCCCCCTCGTGGAGCACACCGAAGGACTGGGCGACCCCGCCGTGCGGCCAGAAGTCCGACAGGAGGGGGAAGAAGTAGCCCTCCTTGTCGGCCCAGGCACGCTGGGTGAACATGTGGTCGGTCGAGATGCCGAGGACCTGGACGTCGTCGGAGACGAACGCACCCAGGTTGTCGCGGATCTCGCAGAGCTCGCCGGTGCAGATGCCCGAGAAGGCGAACGGATAGAAGACCACGACGACGCACTTGTCGCCCCGGAACGAGGACAACGTGACGTCCTGCCCGTTCTGGTCCTTGAGGGTGAAGTCGGGTGCGGCGTCGCCGACAGCGAGCGGTGAGGTCATGGCTGGCAGTCTGCCAGCGGTCTCAGCGCCGCGCCGACTTGGGGGCGACGAGCCTCGTCGCGGTCCAGTCCTCGCAGGCGTTGACGGTCCCGGACGTGTGGAGGCCGCCGGTGGTGGCCGCCTCCTCGATGTCACTGGCCTGGACGTGCCCGGGCCGTCCTGCCTTCGGGGTGAGGATGACGATGAAGGCACCATCAGCAAGGTTGGTCAGGGCGTCGACGACCGCGTCGACGAGGTCACCATCGCCCTCGCGCCACCAGATGAGGACGGAGTCGGCCACATCGCCGTAGTCCTCGTCCTCCAGCTCGGTGCCGGTGAGGTCCTCGATGGCGAAGCGGAGGTCGTCATCGACGTCCGAGTCGTAGCCGAATTCCTGGATCACCTGACCTGCGGTGAACCCCAGACGGTCGGCCCCACCGTGCGGCGCCGCCTGTGCGGACGTGCTCACGTGCCTTCTCCTGTTCCTCGCCGTCGACCTCGGTGGTCGTGGACTGTGGCGCACAGTCCACTCTGTCCGGGCCGATTGCGCAACCAGCTCCACGGAATCGCCGCAGATCAGTCGACATGTGGACCCCCGTCAGCTCGAGCGGCGGGCCAGCCCGGACCGCTCGACCTGCTCCTGGAGCAGGCGCTCGGCCGCGGGAAGGTCGAGGTGGGCCACGACCGGGCTGACCGGTCCCGGGGTCGACACCAGGTGCACCGACGCCACGCCCTGCGAGCGCTGCAGCGGGCCCTGCGACACCTTCAGCGACTGCACGCGGGCGTGGGGGACGAACTGCGCCACCCGCCACAGCCGTCCGCGCCGGGTCACCAGGACGTCGGGGGCGACGGTGTAGCCCAGACGTCGCCACCCGATGGGGTCGAGCCGTCGCGCTCGGGTCGTTGCTGCGGTGAAGCCGTAGGTCGCGCCCTCCCCCAGCATGGCGGCTGCGGCGACGTCGCGCGTGGCCCCCGGGAGCACGAGCACGAGGACGGCCAGGACCTCCTCGAGGGTGCCCACGGGCAGCAGCACCGTCTCGGTGGCGTCCTCGTCGTGCCCGGCTCCGGCGACGTTCATCCGCAACCGCCACCAGCCGGTGAGCCGCCACGGCAGCGGCTGGCTGACCTCGACGGCCTGGATCCGGTGCATCGGCACCGTGGTCGTCCGCAGGTCGGTGAGGCCGTGCCTGATGCGCAGGCGGTCACCGGTGTGCAGCAGCTCGAAGTTGCACTCGTGCAGGAGCCGCTTGACCTGGGTGCTGCCGAGCCCGAGCACGGTCGGGCCGAGCCACGCCACCATCCCGCCGACGCCGGCGGCCAGGAACCCGAGCAGGGCAGGCACCGCCAGGACCAGGAACGCGCTCTGGCCGTTGTACAGCACGGACTGCACTACGCGGGCGTTGGGCACGAGCACGACGCGACGACCCAGGGCGGGGACCGGAGGGCTGTCTGGCGCGACGGCAGCGGGGCCGTTGGGTGCGATGTCAGCAGGGCCGGTGGACGCGGTCGGCGCCGTGGATGCGGTCGGCGTCGCGGGCGCGGTGTCGGCCGTGCTGGCGAGGGTCATCAGCTGCTCGCGGACCTCCTGGGCCCGGGAGTCGGCGAGGAACGACAGCTTGAGCTGGGAGTTCTTCCCGCCCGCGGACTGGACCACGACCTCGGAGAGGCCGGTGAGGCGGGCCAGCAGGGGGCGGCCGACGTCGACGGCCTGGATGCGGTCGAACCGCACCTGGCGGTGCTGGCGGAAGATGAACCCGGTGCGCAGCTCGATGAGCGTGCTCCCGACGCGGTAGCGCGAGAAGCGCCACGACAGCCAGGCCCCGGCGACGATGGCCAGCAGCACCCCCAGCACGACCAGCGCGGCCCAGCCGAGGTGACCCTGGGTCGGGTCGTCGCCACCGGCTCCGAAGAGGGTGTCGAGCTGTTGGGAGACCAGGTAGGCGGCGACCGCGGTGAAGGCGAGACCGCCGCGCAGGAGGGGCGACAAGGGGTGCAGGTGCGCCCACTGCTCCTCGGCCGCCGGCACGGGGTGGCTCACAGGCCCGCCCGCTGCGACTCCCCGCGGGCGGCCAGCCGCTCGCGCAACCGCTCGGCCTCAGCGGTGGGGAGGCCGGGGATCTGACCGCCGCTCTCCGGCGAGGCGGTGTGCAGCTCGACGGTGGCCATGTCGAACCGCCGCTCCAGGGGCCCGGACTGCACGTCGACGTACTGCAGCCGGCCGTACGGCACCGAGACGACCGAGCGGAACAACCGGCCACGGCGCACGACGAGCTCCTCGACGCCCTCGACCCAGCTGATCGCCGAGACCTGCCGCCCGATCAGCCACCAACCCCACAACCCGGCGGCAGCGGCGACCGCGACCCCCACCCAGAACCAGGTCCAGACGAACACCGCCAGGACCGCGAGGACGACGAGGACCGGGGCGAGCACCAGCGCGAGCACCAGGTGCCGCGCGGTGGCGAGCCGCTGCGACACCGGCTGCCACGGCATACCGGCGTCGTCGTAGAGCCGGACCGAGGCAGCGCCCGGGCCACTGCCGAGGGCGCTCCCCCGGTCCGGCTCCGGAAAGGGCTGCGGGGGCGTGGTGCTCACGCCCTCAAACCTATCCGCCGACGAGCTCGTCGGCCTTGAGAATCGTCTGAGCCAAGCCGTGCGAGCGGGGCGGGCGGGCGCGCGGTCGTTGTGCCGCATACCGTGGCGCCATGGGCAGGGTGACGCAGCGAACTCCGGCGATCCGTCTCGAGGTGACCGCCGACGGCGTGGTGACCCGGTCGCGACCCGACACGGTCGCGGTCGAGGAGCCGTTGGAGATGAGGGTCGACGGCACGTCGATCTCGGTCACGATGCGCACCCCGGGCGACGACTTCGACCTCACCCTGGGCTACCTGCTCACCGAGGGCGTGCTGCGGCACGGCACCGATGTGGCGCAGATGATGCACTGCCTCGACGAGGACGAGAACGGCTCCCCCACCTACAACGTCGTCGACGTGACGCTCGCGCCCGACGTGACCGTCGACCTGTCGCGCAGCGAACGCAACCAGTACACGACCAGCGCGTGCGGGGTGTGCGGCAAGACGAGCATCGAGGCGATCACCACCCACCGCCCGTATGCCGTCGACACCGATCCCGTGCGCCTGTCCCCTGCCGTGGTGGCCGGGCTGCCCGACGTCCTGCGGACCCGGCAGAAGGTGTTCGACAAGACCGGCGGGCTGCACGCGGCCGGCCTGTTCACCCCCCAGGGCGAGGCCCTGGTGGTGCGCGAGGACGTCGGGCGACACAACGCCGTCGACAAGGTGATCGGCTGGGCCGGACGCGAGGGGCGGCTGCCGCTGGCCGGGCACGTCCTCGTCGTGAGCGGACGCGCGAGCTTCGAGCTCGTGCAGAAGGCCGTGATGGCCGGCATCCCTGCGCTCGTTGCGGTCTCCGCGCCGTCGTCCCTGGCCGTCGGACTGGCCAAGGAGGCCGGGCTGACGCTCGTCGGGTTCGCCCGCGCACCGCGGCTCACCGTCTACGCAGGTGAGCACCGCCTCGACCTCGGCTGACGCGTCGGCGCACCCATGTGTGCGCCCAGGCTCCGCATACTGGCCAGTAGCCCGGACCGGGTTGTGACCCACGCCTCCCGAGGGGGGAAGATGGAGCCCGGTCGCAGGCAACCCCGCGACCGTGGCGCGAGAAAGGACCCACGACCGTGGCCGCACGCGAGGAAGCCGGACCCATTCTCAACGGCATCCCCAGCCAGCTCCCGGACATCGACCCCGATGAGACCCAGGAATGGCTCGACTCCCTCGACGGAGTCATCGAGGAGGGCGGTCGCCAGCGGGCCCGCTACGTGATGCTCAAGCTGCTCGAGCGCGCTCGGGAGATGCAGGTCGGGGTGCCGTCGCTGACGGCGACCGACTACATCAACACGATCAGCCCCGAGGCCGAGCCGTGGTTCCCCGGCGACGAGGAGGTCGAGCGCCGCTACCGCGCCTACCTGCGCTGGAACGCCGGCGTCATGGTGCACCGCGCGCAAGCCCCCGGCATCGGGGTCGGTGGCCACATCTCGACGTACGCCTCGGCCGCCACCCTCTACGAGGTGGGCTTCAACCACTTCTGGCGCGGCGCCGACCACCCCGGCGGCGGCGACCAGGTCTTCTTCCAGGGCCACGCCTCCCCCGGCATGTACGCCCGCGCGTTCCTCGAGGGTCGCCTCTCCGAGGACCAGCTCGACGGGTTCCGCCAGGAGCACAGCCACGTCGTGGCCGGTGAGCCGCTCGCGCTGCCGTCCTACCCGCACCCGCGCCTCATGCCGGACTTCTGGCAGTTCCCGACCGTGTCGATGGGCATCGGCCCGATGAACGCGATCTACCAGGCGCAGTTCAACAAGTACCTGCACAACCGTGGCATCAAGGACACCAGCCAGCAGCACGTCTGGGCGTTCCTCGGCGACGGCGAGATGGACGAGCCCGAGTCGCGCGGCCTGTTGCAGCTCGCAGCCGGCGAGGAGCTCGACAACCTCACCTTCGTCATCAACTGCAACCTGCAGCGCCTCGACGGCCCGGTCCGCGGCAACGGCAAGATCATCCAGGAGCTCGAGTCGTTCTTCCGCGGTGCGGGCTGGAACGTCATCAAGGTCGTCTGGGGCCGCGGCTGGGACCCGCTCCTCGCGGCCGACCGCGACGGCGCCCTCGCCAACCTCATGAACACCACGAGCGACGGCGACTACCAGACCTTCCGCGCCAACGACGGCAAGTACGTCCGCGAGCACTTCTTCGGCCGCGACCCGCGCACCCGCGACATGGTCAAGGACTGGTCCGACGAGGACGTCTGGTGGAAGCTCAAGCGCGGTGGCCACGACTACCGCAAGGTCTTCGCCGCCTACCAGGCCGCGATGAACCACAACGGCCAGCCGACCGTCATCCTCGCGAAGACGATCAAGGGCTATGGCCTCGGCAGTCACTTCGCGGGCCGCAACGCGACGCACCAGATGAAGAAGTTCACCCTCGACGACCTCAAGGGCCTGCGCGACAGCCTGAAGATCCCGGTCAGCGACGAGCAGCTCGAGAAGGACCCGTACCGTCCGCCGTACTTCCACCCCGGTGCGGACGACCCGACGATCCAGTACCTGCGCGAGCGTCGCGAGAAGCTCGGTGGCCCGCTGCCGATCCGTCGCGTGCAGCACGAGCCGCTGAAGCTGCCCGACGCGTCGGCCTACGACATCGTCAAGAAGGGCACCGGCAAGCAGCAGGTCGCCACGACCATGGCGTTCGTGCGACTGCTCAAGGAGCTCATGCGCGACAAGGAGTTCGGCAAGCGGGTCGTGCCGATCATCCCCGACGAGGCGCGCACCTTCGGCATGGACTCGTTCTTCCCGACGATCAAGATCTACAACCCGCACGGGCAGAAGTACACGTCGGTCGACGCCGAGCTGATGCTGGCCTACAAGGAGGCCAAGGACGGGCAGATCCTGCACCTCGGCATCAACGAGGCGGGCTCGATGGCGGCCTTCACCGCGGCCGGCACGTCCTACGCCACGCACGGCGAGCCGATGGTCCCGATCTACGTCTTCTACTCGATGTTCGGGTTCCAGCGCACGGCCGACTCGATCTGGGCGGCCGCCGACCAGATGTCGCGCGGCTTCCTCATCGGTGCCACCGCCGGCCGCACCACCCTGACCGGTGAGGGCCTGCAGCACGCCGACGGCCACAGCCCCATCCTCGCGGCGACCAACCCCGCGGTCGTGTCCTACGACCCGGCGTTCGCCTTCGAGATCGGCCACATCATGCAGGACGGGCTGCGCCGGATGTACGGCGACGACCCGGAGAACGTCATCTACTACGTGACGGTCTACAACGAGCCGATGAGCCAGCCGGCCGAGCCGGAGGACGTCGACAGCGAGGGCATCCTGAAGGGCATGCACCTGTTCGCCCCGGGCAGCACCGAGGGCGTGGGCGACGAGGCACCGCGCGTGCAGCTGCTCGCCTCAGGCGTCGGTGTGCCCTGGGTGCTCGAGGCCCAGGAGCTGCTGCGCAACGACTGGGGCGTCGTCGCCGACGTCTGGTCGGTGACCTCGTGGAACGAGCTGCGTCGAGACGGTCTCGCCTGTGACGAGCAGGCGTTCCTGCACCCCGAGGCGGAGCGTCGCGTCCCCTACGTCACCCAGCGCCTGAAGGACGCCCGCGGCCCCGTCGTCGCGGTCTCGGACTACATGCGCCAGGTGCAGGACCAGATCCAGCAGTGGGTGCCCGGCGACTTCGCTTCGCTCGGTGCGGACGGCTTCGGCTTCTCCGACACCCGCCCGGCGGCTCGTCGCTACTTCCACATCGACGGCCCCTCGGTCGCGGTGCGGGCGCTGCAGATGCTCGCCGAGCGCGGCGAGATCGACGGCAATGTCCCGCGCGAGGCGGCCTCCCGCTACCGCCTCCTCGACGTCACTGCCGGCACCTCGGGCAACGCGGGCGGCGAGAGCTGACCTTCGCAATTCCCTTGTGACACAACAGGTATGCCGTCTGCTCCCCGTGAGCAGGCGGCATACCTGTTGGTGGGGCAGGATTGACACATGACCTCCTCCTCCCCCCAGACCAGGCGTCGCCGCGTCGCCGTGACCGGCTCCTCCGGCAAGCTCGGCCGCACCGTCGTCGCCCACCTCGCGGAGAGCGGCTACGACGTCCTCGCCCTCGACCGGACCCGGCCGGAGTCGACCACCACGCCGTTCGTGGCGGTCGACCTCACCGACTACGGGCAGGTCTTCGAGGCACTGTCCGGAGGCGTCGACGAGCACACCACCCCGGTCGACGCGGTCGTGCACCTCGCGGCGATCCCGGCCCCCGGCCTGACGACCAACGCGGCGACGTTCGCCAACAACTCGGCCGCCACCTACAACGTCTTCGCCGCGGCGCGCGCCCTCAAGGTGCGCAGCGTCGTGTGGGCGTCGAGCGAGACCGTGCTCGGCCTGCCGTTCGACACTCCCCCGCCCTACGTCCCGGTCGACGAGGAGTACCACCCGCGTCCGGAGTCGACGTACTCCCTCAACAAGGCGCTCGAGGAGGAGATGGCAGGGCACTTCTGCCGCTGGGACCCCGAGCTCACCATGGTGGGCCTCCGCTTCTCCAACGTCATGGACGTCGAGGACTACGCGGCCTTCCCGTCCTTCGACGCCGACGCCTCGCTGCGCAAGTGGAACCTGTGGGGCTACATCGACGCCCGCGACGGCGCCCAGGCGGTGCGGCTCGGCCTCGAGCGGACCGAGCCCGGTGTCGAGGTGTTCGTCATCGCCAACGCCGACACCGTGATGACCCGGTCCAGCGCCGAGCTGGTGGCCGAGGTCTTCCCCGGTGTAGAGGTGAGGAAGGAGCTCGGCGAGCACGAGACCCTGCTCGGCATCGACAAGGCCCGGCGGGTGCTGGGGTACGACCCGCAGCACTCCTGGCGCGACCACGTCTGAGCGCGGCTACTCCCCTGACCGAGGAAGTCCTTGCGCGGGATGACGCACCGGCGGTTGTGGGCGTCATACAAATAGACTCCCGGTATGACGCCTGCGACGGTCACGACGTCCCCCGCCACCCTGCAGCGGGTGGAGCGGGCGGCCGGTGAGCTGTCCAGCGGTGCGACGCGACGGATGGAGGCGGCGCACGACTGGTACCGCGCCCTGTCGGCGGAGGACCGCTCCTGGGTCGGGCTGGTCGCCCAGGCCGGCATCGCGGCGTTCATCGCGTGGCTGCGCGAGGGCGGGGACCACATCCCCGTGACGGCCGACGTGTTCGGCACGGCCCCCCGGGAGCTGACCCGCTCGATCACCCTGCGCCAGACCCTTGACCTCGTCCGGTCCGTGGTGGACGTCGTCGAGCAGGACGCCACCGCCCTGGCCGAGCCGGGCGAGGAGCAGGCCCTGCGCGAGTCGGTGCTGCGCTACTCCCGGGAGATCGCGTTCGCCGCGGCCGAGGTCTACGCCCACGCCGCCGAGGCGCGGGGCGCCTGGGACGCCCGTCTCGAAGGGCTCGTGGTCGACGCCGTCCTGCGTGGCGAGGCCGACGACTCGATGCAGTCGCGGGCGGCCGCGCTGGGCTGGGGCTCCACGACGAGGGTGGCGGTCATGGCCGGCAGCACCCCCACCGGCAGCCCGGCGGGCGTGGTCGACGGGCTACGACGGGCGGCCGAGCGCGTGGGCGTGGACACCCTCGTCGCGGTGCAGGGGCGGCGCCTGGTGTGCATCCTCGGCAACGTCGACGACGCCATGGCCTCGGCCCGCGAGCTGGGCGACCAGTTCGGCGAGGGCCCGGTCGTCGTGGGTCCGACGGTGCCCCACCTGTTCGCCGCGGGCCGCTCGGCCCGCGCCGCCCTGGCCGGGCACTCCTGTGCCCAGGCGTGGCCCGAGGCACCCCGTCCGGTGGCCGCCGACGACCTGCTCGCCGAGCGTGTCCTCATCGGTGACGCCCCGGCGCGGGCGCTCATGCTCGACCGGATCTGGCACCCGTTGTCGTCCGGTGGCGGCGCGCTGCTCGAGACGGCGGCGTCCTACCTCGAGACCGGAGGGGGTCTGGAGGGCACGGCGAGGGTGCTGTTCGTGCACCCCAACACGGTCCGCTACCGCCTGGGGAAGATCGCCGACCTCACCGGCTATCAGCTGACCGATCCCCACGACGCGCACACCGTGCGGATCGCCCTCGCACTCGGGCGCCTGAGCCGGCCGGGGCCGTCGGCCGTCCGCTACACCCCCACCACCTGAGGCCGTGGCGTCGGTCACGTCGTCGGACATCAATTGGAGGAAACCTCCAAATCGGGCGCGTGATGTTGGTGCGGAACGGTCACGCCTGACGTGTCCGCGGACCGCAAGGGTGGGAACGTGCTCGCAATCGTCTGCCCCGGACAGGGCTCCCAGACCCCCGGCTTCCTCGCGCCCTGGCTCGAGCTGGCTGCCTTCCGCGAGCGGCTGGAGTCCTTGTCCGACGTCGCGGGCCTCGACCTCGTCGCCCACGGCACGACGTCGGACGCGGAGACGATCAAGGACACCGCTGTCGCCCAGCCCCTCATCGTGGGCGCCGGCCTCGCCGCCGCAGCCGTGCTGCTCCCGAGTGGACCCTCTGGCACCGTCGGCGTCACCGCCGGCCACTCCGTCGGGGAGATCACCGCGGCGGCCTTCGCCGGGGTGCTGTCCGACCACGACGCCATGGTCCTCGTCCGTGAGCGCGGTGCCGCCATGGCCGCCGCGAGCGCACGGACACCGACGGGCATGAGCGCCGTCCTCGGTGGCGACCCGGCCGAGGTGGCCGCGGTCCTCGAACGCCACGGACTCACTGCGGCGAACGCCAACGGCGCCGGGCAGACCGTCGCCGCCGGCACCCTCGACCAGCTCGCCGCCCTGGCCGCCGACCCGCCCGCCAAGTCACGCGTCATCGCACTCCCGGTCGCCGGCGCCTTCCACACCCACCACATGGCCCCCGCCGTCGAGGCGCTCGGCCAGCTCGCGCAGGGCTTCGACGTCAGCGATCCCGGCGTCACCCTGCTGTCCAACCGCGACGGCAGCGCCGTCACCACCGGCACCGAGGTCGTCTCCAGGCTGGTCCAGCAGGTGAGCAACCCCGTGCGCTGGGACCTGTGCATGCGGACCATGGTCGAGCAGGGCGTCACCACGCTCATCGAGCTCGCGCCGGCCGGCACCCTCGTGGGACTCGCCAAGCGCGGGATGCCCGGGGTCACCACGGTGGCAGTCAAGACGCCTGACGACCTCGTGGCGGCCCAGCAGCTCATCTCCGACGACGCGCAGAAGGCCTGACATGACGACACCCGCCCCCAAGGGCACCGGCACGATCACCGCTCCGAGCGGCGCCACCTTCTCGCGCATCCTCGGGGTGGGTGGCTACCGTCCCGAGCGCGTCGTGTGGAACTCCGAGCTCGTCGAGGCGATCGACTCCTCCGACGAGTGGATCCAGGAGCGGTCGGGCATCAAGAGCCGCCGCTTCGCCGCGAAGGACGAGTCCGTCGTCGACATGTCCGTGGCCGCCTCCCACGAGGCCCTCGCGATGGCAGGTCTTCAGGCCTCGGCCATCGACGCCGTCATCGTCGCGACGGTGACGCACCCCTACCAGACCCCTGCGGCTGCACCCATCGTCGCCGACCGGCTCGGCATCCAGGCCGCGGCGTTCGACATCTCGGCCGCCTGCGCCGGCTACTGCCACGCCATCAGCCTCGCCAACGACATGGTGCGCGGCGGCAGCGCCCGCCACGTCCTGGTGATCGGTGTCGAGAAGCTGTCGGAGTTCACCGACCCCAAGGACCGCGGGTCCGCCTTCATCTTCGGTGACGGCGCCGGCGCGGCCATCGTCGGCCCGTCAGACACGCCCGCCATCGGCCCGACCGTGTGGGGCTCCGACGGCGCCCAGTGGAAGGCCATCTCGCAGCGCGACTCCTGGGTCGACGTGCGCGACAAGGACCTCGGCTGGCCCGCCATCGGCATGGCCGGCCAGACCGTCTTCCGCTGGGCCGTCTGGGGCATGGCGCCGGTGGCGCTCAAGGCCCTCGACGCCGCCGGCGTGCGGCCCGAGGACCTCGACGCGTTCATCCCCCACCAGGCCAACATGCGGATCATCGACGCGATGATCAAGCAGCTGAAGCTGCCGTCCGACATCGCCGTCGCCCGCGACATCGCCGACACCGCCAACACCTCCGCCGCATCCGTCCCGCTCGCGACCGAGCGGATGCTCCGCGAGGGCGCGGCTCCCCGTGGCGGCCTCGCGCTCCAGATCGGCTTCGGCGCCGGTCTGGTGTATGCCGCGCAGGTCATCGTCCTGCCCTAGCGGCACCCCCAACTCCCGCGGGCCCGCGGGTGCAGCACCGGGCCGAACCACCCAACCGACACCAGTCGAACAACCAAGGAGCGCAAGCACATGGCACAGAGCGAGCAGGAGATCCTCGAGGGACTGGCCGAGATCGTCAACGAGGAGACCGGCCTGGACACCGACTCGGTGCAGTCCGAGAAGTCCTTCACGGACGACCTCGACATCGACTCGCTGTCGATGATGACGATCGTCGTCAACGCCGAGGAGAAGTTCGGCGTCCGCATCCCCGACGACGAGGTCAAGAACCTCAAGACCGTCGGCGACGCCGTGTCCTTCATCTCCAAGAGCCAGAGCTGATCCGGTTCTGACCCCAGCGTGATCCGCGGCTGACACCGCACCCGCACCACCCGCGGGGTGGCGCGCCCGCGCCATACCCGGCACGCAGGCCGCCACCCCGCAGCAGAACCCTTTCCTCCACCCTCACGAAGGAGCACCCAGACATGACCGCCGAACGACGCGTCGTCGTCACGGGCCTCGGAGCCACGACCCCCGTGGGCGGCAACGTCCCCGACACCTGGGACGCGATCCTCGCCGGCCGGTCCGGCGCCCGGACCATGCCCTACGAGTGGGTGGAGAAGTACGAGCTCCCCGTGAAGTTCGCGGCGACCCTGAAGACCCCCGCCGAGGAGGTGCTCAGCAAGGTCGAGGTGCGCCGCATGGACCCCAGCGCCCAGTACGCGATCATCGCCGCCCGTGAGGCGTGGGCCGACGCCGGCGCCCCCGAGGGTGACCCCGAGCGCCTGGCCGCCTGCATCGGCACGGGCATCGGTGGTGTCTGGACGCTGTTGTCCCAGTGGGACAACCTGCGCGAGAAGGGACCGCGCCGGGTCTTCCCCCTCGCCGTCCCCATGCTCATGCCGAACGCCTCGTCCGCTGCCGTCTCGCTCGAGATCGGCGCCCGCGCTGGCGCCCACACGCCCGTCTCCGCCTGCGCCTCCGGGCTCGAGGCGATGGGCTACGCCTACGACATGATCCGCGCCGGTCGCGCCGACATCGCCGTCGCCGGTGGCACCGAGGGCGCTGTGCACGCGCTGCCCATCGCCGGCTTCGCCGCGATGCAGGCCCTGTCCACCCGCAACGACGACCCGGAGCGCGCCTCGCGGCCCTACGACACCGGGCGCGACGGGTTCGTCCTCGGCGAGGGTGCCGCGGTGGTCGTGCTCGAGGAGTACGAAGCCGCCAAGGCCCGCGGCGCCAAGATCTACGCCGAGGTCGGCGGGGTCGGCATGTCCGCCGACTCCCACCACATCGCTGCCCCCGAGCCGGAGGGCGCCGGCGCCTCCCGCGCCATGGTCGAGGCCGTCCAGCGGGCCGGGCTCACGCCCAAGGACATCGTCCACGTCAACGCCCACGCGACGTCCACCCCGGTCGGTGACGTGGCCGAGTCCAACGCCATCCGCCGCGCGTTCGGTGACGACGCGGACGGTATGCCGGTCAGCGCCACCAAGTCGATGACCGGGCACCTGCTCGGTGCCGCAGGAGCGCTCGAGGGCGTCCTGACGATCCTCGCCCTGCACCACCGCCTCGCCCCGGCGACGATCAACCTCGACGACTTCGACCCCGCCATCAAGCTCGACGTCGTCCACGGCGAGGCCCGCAAGCTCCCCTCAGGCGACATCGCTGCCCTGAACAACTCGTTCGGGTTCGGGGGCCACAACGTCGCGGTGGTGTTCACTTCGCTCTGATCCCTGCGGTTGCCCGGTTAAGGGCGGCTCCGACGTTCGGACGGTGTTCGGTTCGTGACGTCCTCGTGATCAGCGACTCGTGGCTACCTTGAGGCCGCTGGGTCGGATCAGGGGAGGCACGAATGGTGGGGTCAGCGCACGGTCGGGGCTGGGGTGTCGAACGCATCCAGGTCGTCGACGACCACCTCGCGCACCGCTTCCGGGCTGCCCTGTGGACGCACACGCTGCGTAGTCCGGCGGTGCTGCGCCAGCTGGCCTCTGTCATGGGCGCGGCCGCGTCGGTCGCGCTGGTCTGTGCGTGGCTCCACCCGCTCGACGCGACCGCGGTGACCTGGTGGCTGATGAGAGTGCTCCCCGTCGTGGGCCTGGTCGGCTACACGGTGATCGTGCTCCTCACCATGCGTCGCAACGAGGCCTGGCTGGCCCGAGAGGTCGTCCGGGGCCGCTTCATCGCCGTCACGGTCGGGCAGGAGAGCCTGCGGGTCAGGGATCACGACTCGTCGGTCGAGTACGCCTACTCGTTGATCACCGGGGTCCACCAGTACGGCGACGTCGTCGTGGTCGAACACAGCCCGACCCATTGGACCCTGCCCCTGGAGCTCTTCGACATCCATGAGCTCAGCGTCATCCGTGCGCGCGCCGGCCGCCGCTTCCTGCCGTCCCTGGGCACCGTCGAGCACCCCCTCGAGGTCGGGGTCGACGTGGTGCCGCAGCGCTCATCCCGACGGGGCCGCGTCGTCCGCTGACGCGGTCAGCCGACCTTGTGCAGCCATCTCACCGGCGCACCGTCACCGGCATACCGGAAGGGCTCGAGCTCGGCGTCCCAGTCCGCCCCGAGGAGCTCTTCGATCATCTCGGCCATCGCCTCGGGAGAGCCTTGGGAGAGCCGCAGCACCTCACGCAGCCGGTCCTCGTTGATCACCGCGTCCCCAGCGGCCGAGGTCCACGTGTGGTGGATGCCGAGGGCCGGGGTGTGTGACCAGCGCGAACCGTCAGCGCCCGGGCTGGGCTCCTCGGTCACCTCGTAGCGCAGCTTGTCCCAGCCGCGCAGCGTCGAGGCGAGCTTGGCGCCGGTGCCCTGCGGGCCCGACCAGGCCAGCTCGGCCCGGACCAGACCGGCACCCGCGGGCTGGGCCGTCCAGTCGACGGACAGCTTGCGGTCCAGCGCAGACTCCAGGGCCCAGGTGATGTGCGGGCACAGCGCTTTGGGGGTGGAGTGAATGAACACCACCCCGCGAGTCGTGACACGCGGCATCGCGACAGACATCCGGGCCTCCTTGGGTGTGCGAGGGACGTCTTCCCCACGAACCTGCGCACATCTCGAGCTCGGCGTTGCCGCGATCTTCAGTTTGGGCTTGCTGGCGCCTATTGTGCACCACGCCTCACTTCGGCACCAGCGATATCACCAGTCTCGTCCGTCACTCGGAAAGGCCGCCGTCCAGCGGAACGGTGCAGCGTCAGTGTCATCGGTGACCTCCACCTCAACCAGCACATCCGTCACCCTGATCCGGACGGCCGCCCGATTGGCACGGTCGTGGCGGGCGGAGCTGGTCAGCCCCTCACGCACGGCTGCCACGACGTCCTCGGCGTGCTGCGAGGGGATCGTGTCCGTCTGTCCGATGAACTCGATGCTCGGCGCGATCCCGAGCGAGGCCGCGTGGTCCTCGAGCAGCGCGTGGATGGACTCACGCAGGCCGTTCTGCTGGGTGGGACGACTTTCCTGGAGCTCGAACACCGTTGCGCGGATCCGGGTGATGACGTCGTCGATGGCGTCGGCGTAGCCGAGAGCCTTGCGCTTGTCCTCGAGGGCAGGGAGCCGGTGGACCAGGCCCTGCAGCCCGATACCGATGGTGAACAGCTCCCGGATCTGGTGGTCGTGCAGGTCGGCAGCGATCCGCTCGTGGTCCTCCATCCGCAGGAGCGCGACTTGCGTGTCACGGGCCACCGCGAGCTCCAGCGCTCGCCCAGCATGCCCGGTGAACACAGCCAGCTGCTCCATGTCGGTCTGGGTGAACAACCCGCGCCCCGCAACCCGACCCACGCTCATGACCCCGACGACCTTCTCCTGGGCGAGCAGGGGTGCGCACACCATCGATCCGACGGCGAGCCCCGAGTCGTGGAAGCTGTAGAGGCCTCCGTCGCCCACCTGGCTCGCATAGTCATCCAGCAGCACCGGCTTGCCCGACCGGATCACCTGGCCGACGGCCGTTGCGCCATCGACGGGGGCGCCCATCACCCGGTCCGCCAACAAACCCACGGCCGCCTGCACGCTCCACCGACGCGCATCGCCCTCACCCGTCGACAGCACCAGGTTGGCCAGATCAGCGTCTGCGCCCTTCGCGGCGAAACGCACGACCAGCTCGAGGTGCTGGTCCGTGGTTCCGGCGAACAGCTGCTGGGTGACCTCAGCCGAGGCGGCCAACCACTTCCGGTGCTGTTCGGTCTCCTGGTAGAGCCGTGCGTTCTCGATGGCGCTGCTGGCGGAGGAGGCGAAGGCCGAGACCAGCTGTTCGTCCTCGGCGGTGAACTCGCCGCGCAGGGACTCGATGAGGTACAGCGTGCCGAACACCCGGTCGCGCAGCCCGATGGGGACCACCAGCAGGCTTTTGGGTGGGGGGCGGGCACCTCCATCCCCGGCGCTGGCCAGCGGGTCCCACACGTCGCCTGCGAGGTGGTGCTGCGGATACCTGAGGACGGTGTCGCTCCAGGCGCCACCGCCGGGCCACGCCGTCATCCGTGCCACGATGCCGACGTCCGGGCCCTCCGGGATGAACTGGGCCAGTGCACCGTCGTGACCGACCACACCGAGAGCCGCGGAGCGGGCTCCCACCAGCTCTCGTGCCGCCGACACGATCTGACGGAGCACCACGGCCATGCTCAGGTCGCTGGCCACCGCGGTGCTCGCACGCAGCAGCGCCCGTAGACGTCCCTGCGCGTGGAGGACGTTCTCCGCATGGTCCTTCAGCAGCCCGATGGCCTCCTCGAGCTGCAGCCTGGGCCCGTCCGGGAAGCTCAGCTCCGGCAGGCTCCGCCCCGATCCTTGTGCCACGTTGGGCGCCGGGCGCGCTGGCTCCACGGTGGGGGTCAGGGTGACGGTGGCGCCCACGCAGACCCCGTCGGACGCGTACCGTGAGGAGACCGACACGTCGAAGGAGCGCGGCCGATCCGGTGCATGACTGGGTATCCGCACGGTCACCGGCGGCCAGAGGTCACCTGCGCAGGCGGCGCGGATCCCGGCAGCAACCCGCGCGGCGTCGGGGTCGTCCGCCGCCGACTCGCACGCTGCCAGGTACGAGGCGCCGATCCCTGTGCGAGCCGGGTCTCCTCCGTTGTCGCGGGCAAACGTCGACCAGGCCTCGTTGACCTCGACGATGACGCCGTCGCGGTCCAGCAGGGCGACCTCGACCGCCTCGCCGGCAGTTCCGTCGCGAGACGTTGCGTCCCCGGCTCCGGGGTTCAAGGAGCGTCCCTGTCTCCCGGACGAACCGGCGACCCGCACCCGCACGAGGGCACGCTCGGGACAGCACCATCGGTTCGACCCTCGAACGACATGTCGATTCGGCACGGACACACCCCCAGATCCGGCACCAAGCGACAACAGGCACCCCTGTTGCCTCAGGGTCTCCACCCAGACCCGTCCAACAGACCGTACTCCTGGCCTCGCGCGAGTGGAAGCGACTTCATCTGCGGCCGTTGGACGAGCAGGAACTGAAGGTGCCACCGGATGCCGTCGGTCGCCTCCACTCGTCACGGCGACGCACCGGGCCTACGCCAGCTCCGCGAGCAGCAGCACGGCCACCCCGGCCCAGGCGAGCAGCATCCACGCGAGCAAGCCGCGCTCGACGTCGTCGTTGCGGCGACTGTCACGCAACCCGAAAACATACCCCGCGACACCACTCACGATCGCCAAACCGCCGAGCACCTTCAACCAGCCCACTCACCAAGCGTGCGCCCCAACCTCACTCCAGTCCAGTGCCGCGTCGACCTCGCGTGCCACGCACGCTGGGCCGACCGCATCCGACCAGCCAGAAGCCCCTCCACCACCCACCGTGCACGGCCAGAAGGGTCCCGAGGCTCAGCAGGGCCAGCGTTCCGACGACGACCTCAGCCAGGACGAGTCGACGTCGTCTGCGTGTCCCGGCCGTTCCGTGCATGTCGATGGCCACGAACCTGCGGACGTTCCATGACGCGACTTTCCCGGCATCTCGCCCGGGGTCGGTCGTTCGACAAGCCATCACGGTTGACTCAGCTCGGGACGAAGCCGACGAGGCCGACGAGGTTGCCTTCGGTGTCGCGGATGAAGGCCTGGACCTCGTCGTGGCCGGCCGGGCCCAATGTGTCGTCCTTGTGGACGAAGATCGTGTGCGGGTCGGTCTCGATGGTGACCCCTCGTTTGCGCAAGGCGTCTGTGGTGGCGTGCACGTCATGAACTCGTAGGTACAGCAGGGCGCTCGAGGACCCACGGCTGAGGAGCAGTCGAGTCCCATCGAGCTCGAAGAACACCAGCCCTGGAGGGTCGAAGCGCGCCGTTGGGCGTGAGTCCAACAGCGCGGAGTAGAACGCGGCGGCCCGGTCGAGGTCGACCGCTCTCTGGGCGACCTGCATGAGCTGCACGTCTCAGCCTTCCGCTGCGTCGGGGAGCGGACTGCCGCCCTTCGGCGCAGGGCCGTGGGGTGGCTGGGCTCCTGGGCCGAGGACGTCTGCCAGCACGTCGTGGTTGAGGTAGACCGCGATCCGCCAACGATCCTCATGACGCAGCAGGAACGCTGTCCGCAGCACCGCGGGCGCTCGCCCGGTTTCGTCGAACAGCACCTCCCACGTGGTGCGGGCGAGGACGTGGCGCTCGTCAAGGGGGTCCACGTCCAAAGAGGCCAGCGCGGCGCCACTGGCGCCGGCCCTCGCGAAGACCCCCCTGCGGTGGGGCAGGAAGGCGATGAGGTCCTCCCGAGCAACGGTCGTGACGGCCCCGGGATCGATGTTCGTGAACTGCGGCAGGAACATCTCGGCGTATCCCGCCCAGTCCTCCCGCCGCGAAGCCGACTCGAAGTCATCGAAGAACTGCGCGATCTCCTCGGAGTGGCGGGGGCCGCGGGTCGCGATCATGTCGTCTCCTTCTCCAGCTCGTCACCGATCCGTGTCAGGACCGGAAGTGCCGTCGCCAGGCTGGCGAGCTCCGCGCTCGTCAGCCTGGCGATGGCGGTGTCCAAGGCGGCAGCAACACGAGCTTGGGACTCGATCACGAGATCTCGACCGCTGCCAGTCACATCGACAACGGTGCGGCGCGCGTCAGTGGGATCTTTGGATCGGACGACCAGGCCGGCCGCGACCAGTGGCGCGATCCTCAGCGAGATCGCCTGCGTCGTCACGCCCTCACTCTGGGCCAGGTCGGTCACCGTCCGCGGGCCGTGCCGCACGAGGTGGCGCAGTGTCGCCCGGCCCACGAAGCCCACGTTGGCGCCGTCCCGGGCGAAGCTCACCCGCAAGTGCGCCGAGATCGTCCCGACTGCCTTCAACACATCGGCGGCTACAAGGACTGTCACCTGCGAAGGTTATTAGCGTAAATGAACTTACGCAATGGGGTCGAGTCGCCCGAGGCTCACCGCTTGGGGGTGTCACGACGAGTGTTTGCATCCAGCCCCGCCGAGCAAGGTCTCCTGCTGCGTTGCCCGGGGGCTTGGCTCGGATCACGCGATTGACCTCCTGGGTCAATCAGCAGGCAACGCGGTGTAAAGCGCATCAGCGGGCGCCCTTGCCGAGGCGCGCGGATCGCGAAGCGTGCGCAGGCGACGACGACCACACCGACGAGCACGGTGGGCCACGTCAGTTGCTCGAGCAGGACGAGTGCCGTCCACAGGATGTTCAGTACCGGTTGGACGTCAGCAATCGGAACGCGACGACCACACACCACCTGCCACAGCTGCCAGACGCGCCCACTGCACGTGGGCAGTGACTGACGGAGGATGTTCTCAGCCCTTTCTCAGGACGGCACTGATGAGATTCGCGGTCCGTGCCAGTGATGAAAGGAACGCGGTGAGCGTCATCAAGTCCCTGTGGGCCAGCGTGCAGGGAAACCCCGTCTTCATGCGAAGGGTCAACGGCTGGTTGACGATCTTCTGGTTGATCATGATCCCCGTATCGCTCATCACGCACTGGGTGAGCTCCGTGGTCTACGTCTCCGCGCTCTCCCTCTGGGCACTGGTGTCAGGGCACTGGTCTGCATGGCAGGCAGCGCGCGTCGAGGTCCAACAGCAGGAGGAAGTCAAGCGGGCACAGCAGGAAGACATTCCAGCCGAGGTGGTCGATGCCCTCATCGAGAGGACTGAGGTCAAGCCGGCTTGACCTCAGCACCGATGCCCGGTCCACTGCCGCACAAGGCGCCCACCTCTCTCGCGATGGCGGCGAATTGGCGGCATCGACGACATTGGGGCGCCCCCACCCTCATCGCGACTGTGGGGGCTGTGGCACGGGATCACCGTCGACGGCGAACGCCGCTTCCGGACCTCCCTGCGCGGCGAAGCGCACTACCTCCAGGACGAGCTCTGGGAGCAGCGACGCAAGGCGGCTTTCCAAACCTGACCGGATGAACCGCATTGCTCACAGACCACGTGGCCCCCGGCCATAATGTGCCCATGAACGACGAGCAGCGCGATGACCTCGAGTCGCAGCGACAGCTGCGCAACCTCAGTCAACGTATCGACGCGAACAGCGCCAAGATCGCCGCCTTGCAGGACCAGGCCGATGTCGACGCCAAGCTCATCGCTGCCCTCCAAGCCGATGGCCTCCTACGCCAGGACCACAACGAGCAGCTCCAGACAGCTCTCAGCACCTCACGACGCGTAGGTGCCGCGATCGGCATCCTCATGGCCAGCCGAGGATTCACCGAAGACGGGGCGTTCAATGCCCTCGCCTCGCTGAGCCAGAACACCAACCGCAAGCTTCGAGACATCGCCGACGAGCTCGTCGCCACAGGAGACGACAGCCCCTTTCCCAACGTCTGAAGATGGTCTACCCGGGCGGGCCGGGTCCTCGAGCCGCTCCCCCAGTTCTCCGGCACCGCGACCCTGCGGCAGACGCCGGACAAGCGGGCGACACAAGTGGTTCGAGGATGTCGCGGGCGCGGCCTACCGTTTGCCGGAGCGCACGTGGGGTGCGGAACAACAGCTGCCAGGGGCAGACGATGGCTGGTCCTCTCTTCTTCGTTGAGGATTCGCGGGGCACCGCCTGCCGGCCCAGCTCGTGGAGTTCGTCATCGGGTCGGCCGAGGTGCCTGATGACTTCCATGTCCTCGGCCCTCTCGTTGAGAGTCACCGGGTAGTGCGAGGCCACCAGACCACCTGGGGTTGGTGAGAAACGTCGCCCAGGGTTTGGTGCGGATCACGCGCTTGACCTCCTGTGGGTGACGACTGGGCCCACGACCTCGGCATCGATGCGCAGCCCGATCCGGTCGTCGCACGGGATCGCGATGGTCACGTCATCTACCTCCGGTCCCTGACGAAGTCGGTCTCGCCCACCCTTCGCGTCGCGGCCGTGATTGCACGCGGCCCAGCGAGAGACCGGATCCTGGCTGACCGTGCCGCCGAGAGCATGTACGTCAGTGGAGTCCTCCAAGCCGCCGCTCTTGACGTCGTCACCCACCCCGGGTGGGCGACGCATCTCCGCGGCATGCGCCAGCAGCTCAGGAGCCGCAGGGACCACCTCATGGATGCCTTGCGGCTGCACGCACCGGATCTGCGTGTCGAACAGGTGCCGCGCGGAGGCCTCAACCTGTGGGTCCGACTCCCGGACGGAACCGACGCCCACCAGTTCGTCCGCGACTGCGAGACGCGCGGGTTGGTCGTCGCCCCGGGCACCGAATGGTTCCCAGCTGAACCATCGGGACCGTTCATCCGCCTGAACTTCTCCGCCGAGAATCCCGAACGCTTTCCAGACGCCGGCAGAGTCCTCGGCGAGGTGGTCAGAGCCACGGGCTAGCAGCCGTGAGGATCGCGGCGTTCACAGGCTGCTGACGACTACCACGCCCGGTGCCTGTCAACCATCAGCCGAACACCGTCAGCCATCACCCGAAGACCAAACGTCAAGCATCAGGCGAAGTCGTACACCGCGCTGGTGGGGCAGGTCGGGCTTGAACCGACGACCGACGGATTATGAGTCCGCTGCTCTGACCGACTGAGCTACTGCCCCGGCACCAGCTCGGCCTGCACCGGCTGGGCGCCGCGAGCCTACCCGGAGCCCGGCAGAGCGGGTCATGGGCAGTCCCCCCCGATGACGTGGGGCAGACCCAGATGGCCGGAAGGGACAGGAGGATAAGCACGCATACGGCGCGGGGACAAGCCCCGGTCGACACACTCGCCCGAACGTCCAGAAGTCCTCGCCGAGGCGCCCATCTGGGGGTACGCGCAGAATCGGCTCGCTAAAATTCAATCATCCCGTGCAGGACTGCTGTGGCTGACAGCGCGGCGCCGTGAGGCGAAACCCGTTGACCCACAACACCGATCGGACCGTATGCGCGACCAGCTGACGCCACTGCGCCTCCTCCCCGGGGAGGCGCAGGCCCCGGACACGCGGGTGGTCCTGGTGCGCGAGGTGCTGGCGGGAGAATCAGTCACGTCCGTGGCTGGTCGCGGCGACGTGGATCCCGTCGTGCTCCACCGCTGGGTCCAGCAGTTCGTCGACGCCGGCACCCGGGCCGTGACGAATGCGCCCGACGAACAGGCTGCTGCGCAACGGGACCGGTTCCTGGCTGCGTTCGCCCATGAGCTGCGCACTCCTCTGGCGGTGGGCCGCGGTTGGCTGGACGTCCTCGCCGATGGCGAACTCCCACCACAGCAGCTCGACTCTGTCTTGGGACGCGTGCAGAAGTCCTACCTGGCCCTGGAGACCCGGATCAACGACGTCGAGCTCCTCGTCGCAGCTTCGCTGGGGCGGCTCACCGTCCGGCGCGAAGCGGTGCCGGCTTCGGCGCTCTTCGAGGCGTCGGGTCTGAACCCCCACTCCCCCTGTCACCACCCAGCCTTCGTCGACCCGGACCTGTTCACCCGTGTCCTGCGCGACATGTGGGGTGCGGCCAACCTCGAGCCGGCACCGACCGCCGTCCAGGTCGAGAGCCTCGAGACCACGACCTGGACCGAGTTCCGCGTCACCCGAACCGGATCGCCGTTGTCGCCTGCCCGGCTGCAGGGGCTGTTCGAGCCCTTCGACCTCGACGACGACACCTCCGGAATCACCTTCGGTCTCTACCTTGCTCGCGCCCTGACCGTCGCCCACGGCGGCGTCATGGGCTTGGAGCAGACCGACGAGACCCTGGTCCTCTGGGCCCGGGTGCCCCGACCCACCAACCACAGCACACCACCGATGAAGGGAACACCGAGATGACTTTTCGACTCTCCTGCGGGGACGTCATGCCGGGGTGCAACGCGCGCTTCGAGAACAACGACCGCGAAAGCCTGATGCAGGACGTCGCGGTGCACGCGTCCGTCGACCACGGCCTGCACACGATCGACGCAGCCATCGCGGACACGGTCGCGGCACACATCCGGGCCGCCTGAGCCTTTCCGGGTCTGGGGGTGCCAGCGCCTGCGCTGGCCAGCATGCGAGATTTTCGCTCCCACGGCGGGGCCGGGGGTATGGACTTCTCCCGCGCTGGGCAAAGGTCCGGTCAAGGCACTGATGCCGTCGCCCGAGGCTGGCGTAGCGTTGTCCGTGTCGGAGGGCCCAGCGCACCCCCACTCCAGCGGCGAAGCCCCCCGACACCGTCGAAGGTCCTGGCTTCATCCGCCGCGGACCCCGACTGCGGCCGACTACAGGGGTAGGTCGCACGTCAAGCGCCTCCGTCGCTCCCGCTCTGGGACAGGCGGAGGCGCTTTCGTCGTCGCTGCTCAGCAGGCGGTGATGCGGTACAGCGTGAGCCGCCCACCACGGGCCACGGGCTCGAACCCCGGGGTGTTGGCGACCTCCAAGCCGCCATACCGACGTTGGCGCCAGTCGCCCTTCCAGAACGACACGGGCCCGCCGATCACGTAGCCCAGCCGCAGTCGACGTACCGCGGGGCACACCTCACGGTCGCTCCCGGCCGCGGACAGGTGCAACGCCACCAGGGTCCGGTCCGCCCCCCAACTGCCCTGCAGATGGGGGTACAGCATCGTGCGGTCACCCAGGGGCGCTGCGAGCACCGAGCCGTTCCAAGGGTTTCCCGCGATGGTGGTGCCAGCCGGCACCAGCTCGGGCAGCCGCACCAGCAAGCCCTGCTCCGCGGGCCCGACCATGTCGTGCCCGGCGTACCAGGTGGCCACCACGCTGCTGTTGGCGTTGACGTACATGCCCCCTGAGAGCACCGCGAGGGCGACGGCCGCACCCATGACGGCGAGCTCGCGCTGTGCCTTCATCCGCGCGACGAAGCCTGCAGCCCACCGGGTGCGGAAGCCAGCACCGAACCGTGCGACGACGCCGGAGACGACCCACTCCAGCCCGATCGCGGCCAGCGGCACCGCGGTGACCCCCAGCAACGCGGCGAACCGGAAGGGGTCGTCGTACCAGGGCCCGCTCAGGGCCTGCGAGACCGGGCCGTCACTGCCCGCCACGAGGACGAAGGCTCCACCGGCGACGCCGTGCGCGAGCACCAGCCAGCGCGTGGCGGGTCGGCGCCACGCGACCCAGCACCCGACCAGCACCAGCACGGAGGCCAGCCAGGGCACGGGCGTGCGCATCGGAGCCGACAGCGCCCACTCCCCTGCTGCCTGCGCCAGGGTCTGACGGGCCGGCCAGCTGGTCCCGCGGGTCACGTCGAACACCGGGGACTTCGCGACCAACCACACCTCGGCGGCCACCACTCCCATCGATCCCAGCGCGACCGCGGACCTCCGGGTCAGGCTCGTCCTCGGCTGGGACACCCACTGCCAACCCGAGACCAGTGCCACGACCGTGGCAAGCAACCCGGCGCTCAGGACCGCGTTGGGATGCGCCAACAGAAGTCCGGGGAGCACGGCAAGGACGAGGACGGCTGAACGCAGCCGCCCCATGGTTCGCTGGGCATCCGCCGGGTCGACGCCGTCCGGGCTCGCAGGGCCCGGGACCCGCAGCACCGTCACGGCACAGGCGAGGACGGCCGGGACCAGCACCGTGGCCAAGGCGTTCGGCCAGAGCGTGCCGTAGGACAGCAACAGGTGCGGTGTCGCCGCGAAGGCGCCGGAGAGCATGCCGCCGGCGACGAGGATCCCCGGGCGGGCGCCGACGGTCTGGCGCAGCAGCAGCACACATCCGAGCGGCCAGACGATCCCGGCCAGCGTCACCGACACGGCACTCGCCGAGACGACGATGCCGGCGCCGCCGAGCTGGGCGACGAGGGTTGTGACGTCGTGCCATGCAGCCGGGTAGAAGCCTGCCGCCCGCCCCGGAGCAGCCACGGTGCCCAGGGTCAGCGAGGACGCGTCCCTGCTGTGCAGCGCCTGCCAGACGGCGTTGAGGTGGAACACCGCGTCGAACGTCTGGGGGAAGACGTCGGGCTGCCCGATCCCCCGCACCACCGCGGCCGCCGCGCACAGGCCGCCGGCCGCCGCACCCACCAGGCCCGCGGTCTCGGCGGTGAGGGTTCGAGAGCGCGGCTCCGCCTCCCGCAGTCCCAGGACGCGTGCCAGGGCGAGCACGCCGGCGAGGGTTGCTGCCAGGACCACCGCACCCACACCGACGACCCCGGCGCCGAACGGCACCCCGATGCGGCCGGCCACCACGGCCGACAGCGCCACGACCGTCACCGACAGCGGGGGCGCCATGGCGACGGCCGGTATGCCGCGCAGCCCGGCGGCGAGGGAGACGACCAGTCCGGGCAGCACGAGGACACCGGCCGCGGCCAGCAGGGTCGGCCACGCCGCGTACCAGGCGCTCAACCGGCCACCCGCATGGCCGCCACTGCGGCACCGACGGGCTCGTCCGTCACGAGGTGCCCGCGCTCGAGCACGACGCCTCGGTCACAGAGCCGTTCGACCAGCGGCAGGTCGTGGCTGACGACGACCAGGGTGCGGCCCTGCGCGCGCAGCAGCTCGATCCGGTCGAGGCACTTGGCCCGGAAGGCCTCGTCGCCGACGGCGAGGATCTCGTCGACGAGGAAGACGTCCGGCTCGGTGTGCACGGCCACGGCGAACGCGAGCCGCAGGAACATGCCCGAGGAGTAGAACCGCACCTGGGTGTCCAGGAACGGACCGATGTCGGCGAAGCCACGATGTCCTCGAACCGTTCCTCGATCTGCGGCCGGTCGACGCCGAGGATGGAGGCGTTGAGGTAGACGTTCTCGCGGCCGGTCAGGTCGGGGTGGAAGCCCGCGCCGACCTCGAGCAGCCCTGCCAGCCGCCCACGCACCCGGACCTCTCCGGTGTCCGGGGCCATGACGCCGGCCATCAGCTTGAGCAGCGTGGACTTGCCGGAGCCGTTGCGACCCAGCAGGGCGACCGACTCCCCCTGCGTGATGGTGAGCTCGAGGGGGTGAAGCGCCGTGAACTCGTCACGCCTCGCGCGACCCTGCAGGGCCCACACGACGCTCTCCTTGAGCGAGTGCGTGTGCCGGAGGCTGAAGTGCTTCGAGATCCCGTCGATCTCGACGGCGGAAGCGGTCGCGGCCATCACAGCTCCTGGGCGAAGCGGCCCGACAAGCTGCGGAACACCCACTGCCCCAAGCCAGGAGGGCACCCGCCAGGACGAACGACACCATGACGCGTGTGCCGAGGTCGGGCGGTAGCGCCTCGGCGTTCCCCGGTGACGCGTGGGCCCACGTGCCGCGGTGCACCAGCTCGACGGCGACGGTGAGGGGGTTCGACTGGTAGAGCGCCAGGAGGACGGAGTCGTGGCCGAGCAGGTCGGCGACCCGCTGCCAGGGGTAGAGCACCGGGCGGTCCAGACGATGACCATGAGCACGAGGTCGACGACGTTCTCGACGTCACGGAACAGCACGTTGACCGCGGCGAGCAGCAGGCCCAGCCCCAACGACAGCAGGGCAACCAGGGCCAGGGCCCCCACGAGGGCGAGGACGCCGACCGGGTCGGGCGTCCAACCGGCCACGAGGGCACCCACGAGCAGGACGAGCAGCTGCGGACCCAGGTGGACACCGGCGACGCACAGGCTGGACACCGGGAAGAGCTCGCGCGGCAGGTAGATCTTGCGGACCAGGTCCGAGTTGGTCACGACCGACCGGGTCGCGTTGCCCACCGCCTCACCGAACACCGTCATGACCACGAGGCCACCGAAGAGGTAGACGGCGTAGTCGCCGATCGCGTTCTGCCGCAGCACCATTCCGAGGCCGACGAAGTAGACGCCGAACTGCACCGCAGGCTTCACGTAGGACCAGCCGAGCCCGAGCACCGATGCCCGGTAGCGGACCCTCAGCTCCTTGCGGACGAGCAGGCCGAGCAGGAACCGCCGGCCGGCGACCTCCCGCAGCCCACCGCCACGTCCCTGGACCACCATCGGGGATTCGACCACGGCCGAGGCCGGGGCAGTCACGACCCTTCCTCGTGGTCGGTCAACCGGTGGTCGGGCAAGGGGTGGTCGGGCAGCGGCAGGTCGAGGGTCTTGCGCCAGGCGTCGGCGCCGACCAGGTCCGGGAGCGCTGCGCGGTACTCGGCAGCGAGCCGCGGCCACTCGCGCAGCAGCCGCTGATGGACGTGCGGTGGCGCGGCGGGTTGCCGCCAGCACCTGGCCCCGGTCCCGCCGGTGCCAGGAGACGCCGGTGCCGTCGGTGGTCGAGACGAGGGCCGAGTCGAGCCGCGACAGCGTCCACCAGCCCGCGTCGACCGCAGGCACCTCACGTTCGGGCCGCTCGCTGCGACCCGTCTGGCACGGGGGTCAGCTGGCGCGCCATGCCCCAGCGCCGCCGTGACGAGGGTGGCGAGCTGGCCGACGGGCTTGCCGGTGCTCGGGTCGCGGCGACGCGGCCTGGCGGGCCGGACGGCCGCGAATGCCTCAGGGTCCGCGGTCACGCGCGCGTCGTCGAACTCCGCCCGAGCCGACCGGACCTCGCCGAGGCGTGGTCCGCAGGCCGCTGTGCAGCGCCGCCGGACCCGCCAGGACGTCGAGCAGGGCGCGTTCGCGCAGGTGGGCGGCGGAGTACTGCATCGCCATGAGGTGCTTGAGCTGGATGGCCAGGCTCTCGCGCACCATCCGGCCCCCGTGCTCGAACGGCGAGTGCAGCAGGGCCGCGACGAAGCGGTTGCGGGCGTGGAAGTAGGCCTGCCAGTCGACCGAGTCGTCCTTGTCGGTCCACGGCACGTGCCACACCGCGGCCCCCGGCAGGGACACAGTGGGGTACCCCGCCGCCGCGGCCCGCAGACCGAACTCCGCGTCGTCCCACTTGATGAAGACGGGCAGGGAGAGCCCGACGTCGCGCAGGACCGTGGTCGGGTATGAGGCACATCCACCAGCCGTTGTAGTCGGCCGACGCCCGACGGTGCAGCCACGGCGTGGAGCGCAGGTTGGACTCCGACAGGTCGTGGTCGTGGTGGGTCGCGGCGGCCGGGGCCCACCGGAACTGCCACGGCGCGACGCGCTCGGCGAAGGCGTGCAGGACCGAGCGCTCGTACATCGAGAACATGTGGCCGCCCACGACGGTCGGCGCGCGCGCGAAGTCGGCGAAGGTGACCGCCCGGGCGATGCCCTCGGGCTCGCAGACGACGTCGTCGTCCAGGAGCAGGACGTGGCTGCTGCGGCCGACGTCCAGCGTCTCGAGCATCGCGCGGGCGAACCCGCCCGAGCCGCCGAGGTTCGGCTGCTCGATCACCCGGAGGCGCTGGCCCAGCGCGGCGGACGCGTCCGCGAAGCCCTCGTCACGCCGTACGGGTTGGGTGCCCTGGTCCACGACGAGCACCTCGTCCACGACCCCACGCAGCTCCTCTGCGGTCCCGAGCTGCTCGAGCAGGGCGGTGCAGTAGTCAGGACGGTTGAACGTCGTGATGCCGATGGTGACCGAGCCGTGCGGGGGCTCGGTCGCCTCGGGTCGCAGGTCCCCCGCGAGCCACTCGGCCGACTCTAGGACCAGGTCGCCGCGACCTGCCACCAGGTCGAACCAGTACCACCCACCGTCACCGAAAGTGTTGAGCGGCAGACTGACCCACTCGTCCGACGAGCCCGCGAGGGACCGTGAGACGACCCGCGCGACAGATCCCCGGGCCGACGACCGGTAGACGACCAGGGTCCCGGCACCGGAGGTCCGCACCCTGAGCCGAACACCGGCGAGCACGCTCCAGCGACGCCAGTAGCCGGCGGGGAAGGCATTGAAGTACGTGGCGAAGGAAGCCCGCTGGCCATGGCCCAGCTGGTAGGAACGCCGACCCAGGACCTGGTCGGGGTTCTGGTCGTAGACGACCGGGAGGGCCGTCCCACCGTCCTCCGGCGCCACCGGCACCTGCTGGCCGTCGACGTAGAGCGGCAGGACGTCGAGGTCACCGTCGGTGGGGAACACGACGCGCGCGAGGACCCGGTCGGCCCCGTTCACGCCGGCACGCCCACACGGGCACCGCGCGCGCCCACACGTGCGCTGATCGCGCCGACGCGGCTCGGCGCCACCCGGCCGTGCACCAGCCCGTCGAGGTCGTCCACGAGGCGCAGGGCGGAGGCGATCGCCATGTGCATGTCGAGGTACTGGTAGGTCCCGAGCCGTCCCCCGAACACGACCCCGCTGCCGCGTTCCTGCTGCACGAGCTCGCGGTAGCCAAGCAGGCGGATGCGGTCCTCGGCGGTGTTCACCGGGTAGTAGGGCTCGTCACCCGGGCCAGCGCCCCTCGACCGCTCCCTGACGATGACGGTGCGGTCGGTGCGGTACTCGCGCTCGGGTGGAAGTGGCGGAACTCCAGGATCCGCGTGAAGTCGACGTCGCCGTCCGCGTAGTTCATCACCGGGGCACCCTGGAAGTCGCCGACCGGGAGCACCTCCCGCTCGAAGTCCAGGGTCCGCCAGCCGAGCGGACCGTGGGCGTCGTCGAAGTAGCGATCCACCGGTCCCGTGTAGACGACCGGCACCTGACCCACCACGGCGTCACGCGACAGCCCATGGCCACCGGCGAGGAAGTCGGTCTCGAGCTGCACCGAGATGCGGGGGTGGTCGGCCATCCGGCTCAGCCACGCGGCATACCCGTCGACGGGGAGCCCCTCGTGACGGTCGTTGAAGTAGCGGTTGTCGTAGGTGTAGCGCACTGGCAGGCGGCTGATCACCTCGGCGGGCAGGTCCCGCGGGTCGGTCTGCCACTGCTTGGCGGTGTAGTCGCGGATGAACGCCTCGTAGAGCGGGCGCCCGATGAGGGACACCGCCTTCTCCTCGAGGTTGCGCGGCTCGCCCGTGATCTCGGCGGCCTGCCCGGCGACGAGCTCACGCGCGGCGTCGGGGCCGTGGTTGGAGCGGAAGAACTGGTTGAGCGTGCCGAGGTTGATCGGCAGCGGGAACACCTCGCCGGGTGGACCGTCCAGACCCGGTGCTGGTAGCGGCGTGAAGGCCGTGAAGCGGTTGACGTACTCCCACACCCGCTCGTTGGACGTGTGGAACAGGTGCGCGCCGTACCGGTGCACCTCGATGCCCGTGTCCGGATCGGTCTCGCTCCAGGCGTTCCCGCCCGGTGGTCACGACGGTCCACGACGACGACGTCGAGGCCGCGCTCGGCGGCCTGCTCGGCGACGGTGAGACCGAACAGGCCCGCACCGACGACCACGAGGTCGGCCCTCATGCGCCGCTCCCCTCGTGGCGGAGGTGGCGGGTCGGGGCGATCGCTCCCCCACCGACCTCACGGTCGACGGCGTCACCGAAGTTGCCTGCGGACTGGGTGAACCTGTTGCGGTACACCGAGGTCCGCAAGCCAACCGGTATCACGCGGTAACCGCCGCGCACGGCGACGTTGCGCAGCATCTGAGCGGAGGTGGTGAACCCCTCCCGGCGCAGCCGCCGCTGCAGGCCCAGCTCGGAGCGCAGCAGCCGCGCTCCGCCACGACGCTGGTAGGAACCCGCGTCGACCCGGTAGAGGACCAGCGGTTCCGGGCACGTTCGCGACGACCGAGCCGGCCTCGATCATCCGCGTGAACAACCAGTAGTCCTCGAGCAGGGGCAGCTCGCGGTAGCCGCCGGCCTGCAGGACCGCCGACCGGCGGTAGACCACGGTCGGGTGGTTGAACGGGCTGCGCAACCGCGCCTCGGAGGCGATGTGGGTCGGGTCCGTGGGCGGGATGCGGAGCAGCCCACCGGTGGGGGTCGTCTCGCCGAACTCACGCATCCCGGCTCCGACGAGGTCCGCCCCGGCCTCGATCAGCGGCAGCTGCACGGCGAACCGGTGCGGCAGGCTGATGTCGTCGGCGTCCATCCGGGCGACGACCTCGTGCGAGCAGGCGGACAGACCCGCACTGCAGCGCCTGGGCCAGACCGACGTTGCGCTTGAGCCGCAGCCGCCGCACCGGCACCGGGCTGGAGGACTCGACCCGCTCGAGCGCTGAGGCCAGCTCCGGCCCGATCTGGCCGTCCTGGACGACCACGACCTCTGAGGGTCGGACCAGCTGCTCGTGGACGGTGCTCTGGAAAGCCCTGGCCAGGTAGTCGGCGCGGTCGCCGCGGTACACGGGCAGGAGCAGGGAGAAGGAGTGCTCACGTGCAGCGACGCTAGGCAGCCACGATCGACGGGACGGTGAACACGCCGCGTCCCGGAGGTGGACCGCCGGCCAAGGACGCGGTTCGGTCTGCGAGTCGTCACCACTCGGTGCACCCGCCGTTCACCGGGAGCCTGCCTCTGCGGCCATCCGGCACCTAGCGTGCCGCGGCGTGAGGACCCCGCCGCAGGACCTGCCGCCCCGCTCGTCGTGTGCGTCATCGTGACGTGCGACCGGGCCGAGCTCCTGCGCCGCTGCCTGAGTGCCGTCGCAGCCCAGCACCGCCGCCCCGACCACCTCGTCGTCGTCGACAACGGCGACGGAACCAGGCGCAGCGGCATCGCTCGCTGCGACGGGGATCCCGCACACGTTGCTGACCAGTCGAGACCAACCTCGGCGGTGCCGGCGGCTACGCGTACGGCGTGTTGACCGCGCGCGCGCTCGGCGCCGACTGGGTGTGGCTCGCCGACGACGACGGGCTCCCGGGATCGCCGTGGACCCTGGGCAGGCTGCTCGCCTGTGCGGCCGACCACGAGCTCGACGTCGTCTCGCCGCTGGTCGTGGACCAGGACGACCCCGACCGGCTCGCGTTCCCGCTGCGCAGAGGGCTGCGATGGGTCCGTCGTCGCGCCGAGCTCGGCACCGACGTCCTGGTGCCGCAACGTCGCCAACCTGTTCAACGGCGCGCTCTTCTCCGCCCGGGCGCTCGACGCCGTGGGCGTGCCGGACCCGCGCCTGTTCGTGCGCGGTGACGAGGTGGAGGTGCACCGGCGGCTGCGTCGCAGCGAGCTGCGGTTCGGCACCTGCGCGCCCGCGACATACCTGCACCCGCAGGGGCGACCACGACTGGAAACCGCTGCTGGGGTGGCCGGCTGACGGTGCTGGTCCCCCAGGACCCCGTGCGGCGCGATCGGACCTTCCGCAACCTCGGCTACCTCACCTCTCAGCCGGGCCTGCGGTGGCGACGCTGGCCGGACGAGATCCGTTACGCCTGGTACTTCCTCGGCCAGGAACGAGACCTCGCCGGGTGGACCCGATGGTGCCGGCTGAGCCGCGCCGGACGGCACGAGATCTTCGAGTCAGGACCCCAGCGCTCGCCGTCGCGCGAGGTTGCCGTTGCATGACGGTACGGGTGCGGGTGGTCACCTGAAGGGGTCAAACCGGTAGGTTGCCGGACATGACGGAGCCCCTCGTCGTCCTCAAGGACGTCAACAAGCACTTCGGCGACCTCCACGTGCTGCGCGACATCAACCTGTCCATCGGCAAGGGTGAGGTCGTCGTCGTCATCGGCCCGTCCGGGTCGGGCAAGTCGACGCTGTGCCGCACGATCAACCGGCTCGAGACCATCGAGAGCGGCTCGATCACCATCGACGGCAGGACCCTGCCCGAGGAGGGCAAGGAGCTCGCCCAGCTGCGCGCCGACGTCGGCATGGTCTTCCAGTCGTTCAACCTCTTCGCGCACAAGACGATCCTCGACAACGTCACGCTCGGCCCGATCAAGGTCCGCAAGACGCCCAAGGCGCAGGCCGAGAAGCGCGCCATGGAGCTCCTCGAGCGGGTCGGCGTCGCCCACCAGGCGCAGAAGTTCCCCGCCCAGCTGTCCGGCGGCCAGCAGCAGCGCGTGGCCATCGCCCGGTCCCTCGCGATGGACCCCAAGGTCATGCTCTTCGACGAGCCCACCTCGGCGCTGGACCCCGAGATGATCAACGAGGTCCTCGACGTCATGGTGAGCCTGGCCAAGGAGGGCATGACGATGGTCGTCGTCACCCACGAGATGGGCTTCGCCCGCAAGGCCGCCAACCGCGTCGTCTTCATGGCCGACGGGGAGATCGTCGAGGAGCAGGAGCCCGAGGCGTTCTTCACCGCGCCCAGGTCGGACCGCGCCAAGGACTTCCTCAGCAAGATCCTCACGCACTGACCCCAAGACCACTGACACCAAGACCACTGACACCAAGACCACTGACCTGCTCGACCGCGGTGCAACCAGCACGGCGATCCACACCCAGGAGGAAATCATGAAGGTTCGACAGATCGGAGCCGTCGCCGCCGCATCGTGCTCGCGCTCAGCCTGACCGCGTGCAGTGACAGCGCGTCCAGCGGCGCCAGCGGCGGTGGCGGAGGCAACGCGTTCAAGGTCGGCATCAAGTTCGACCAGCCCGGCCTCGGCCTGAAGGAAGGCTCGAAGTACACCGGTTTCGACGTCGACGTCGCGACCTACGTCGCCAAGGAGCTCGGCCACGCGGCCGGCGACATCCAGTTCGTCCAGGCGCCCTCGGCGCAGCGCGAGACCCTGCTCTCCACGGGTCAGGTCGACATGGTCGTTGCGACCTACTCGATCACCGACAAGCGCAAGGCCAAGGTGTCCTTCGGCGGCCCGTACTTCATCGCCGGGCAGGACCTGCTCGTGCGAGCTGACGAGACGTCCATCACGGGCCCCGACTCGCTCACCGGCAAGAAGCTCTGCTCGGTGACCGGATCGACCTCGGCGCAGAACGTCAAGGACAAGGTCCCCGGCGTGCAGCTGCAGGAGTTCGGCACCTACTCCGAGTGCGTCACCGCCCTGGTGTCCAAGGGCGTCGACGCCCTGACCACCGACAACACCATCCTCGCCGGCTACGCGGCGCAGGACCAGTACAAGGGCAAGCTCAAGGTCGTCGGCGCCCCCTTCTCCGAGGAGCGTTACGGCATCGGCCTCAAGAAGGGCGACAAGGCCACCTGCGAGAAGGTCAACACCGCCATCGCGAAGATGATCTCCTCCGGCGAGTGGCAGAAGGCCGTCGACACCAACCTCGGCCCGGCCGGGTTCAAGGTCGACGCCGCGACCAACCCGCCCAAGCAGGACGCCTGCGCCTGATCCGCTGAGCACACCTCCGGTATGCCGCCCACCCACGGGTGCGGACGGCATACCGGAGCCTCGGGGTGGCGCGGCACGGCCGTCCGCCCCTCCCACCGCAACGGAAGGTTCCCTGCATGGGTGACATCCTGAGTACCTACGGGAGCGACATCCTCGGAGCGTTCCTCGTGACCATCAAGCTCGCCCTGGTCGCCGGGGTCGGCTCCCTGGTCCTGGGCACCCTCGTCGCCGTGATGCGGCTCTCCCCGGTGCGCGTCCTGCGGTTCCTGGGTTCGAGCTACGTCAACGTCATCCGCAACACGCCCCTCACCCTGCTCATGGTGCTCAGCGTCCTGGGACTGACCTACATCCTCGGGTTGGCCCTGGACCGCAACGACGTCACCTCGAACGCCCTGCGTTGGTCGGCCGTGATGCTGTCGGTCTACCACGCAGCCTTCGTCTGCGAGGCGCTGCGGTCCGGCGTGAACACCGTGCCGGCCGGTCAGGCGGAGGCGGCGCGGTCGGTGGGGCTCACCTTCTTCCAGAGCATGCGCGAGGTGATCCTCCCGCAGGCCTTCCGTGGTGCGGTGGCCCCCCTCGGGTCCAACTTCATCGCCCTCATCAAGAACACCACCGTCACGGCGGTGATCGTCGCGGCGGAGGCCGGAGGCCTGATGCAGAAGATCATCGAGAACGAGACGGGGACCATGGGCGTCTTCCTCATCTTCGCCCTCGGCTTCGTCATCCTCACCCTCCCCCTCGGGCTGTTCTTCACGAGCCTGTCGCGACGCCTGGCGGTGAGGCGATGAGTGCCAACGTGCTGTTCGACGCACCGGGGCCCCGCGCGCGCCGGCGGCACGCGATCCTGTCGGTCATCGGCGTGCTTGTCGTCATCGGCCTCGTCTACGTGTCCGTGCGCAAGATGCAGGACGCCAGCCAGCTCCACGCCGACATGTGGAAGCCGTTCGTCACCGACCGCTCGGTGTGGCGGGACTACCTCGTCCCGGGACTGGTGGGCACCTTCAAGGCCGCCATCATCTCCATCGTCCTCGCCGGAGCCTTCGGCCTGCTCTTCGGCGTGGGCCGGTTGTCCCAGATCACCCCGGTCCGCTGGGTCAGCAGCGTCGTCGTCGAGTTCTTCCGCGCGGTGCCGGTGCTGATCTTGATGATCGCCAGCTACGGCTTCTACTCGCGCAGCGGCGTGATCCCTCCCGAGACGGCGCCCCTGGCCGGTGTCGTGACGGGCCTGACCCTCTACAACGGGTCCGTCATCGCCGAGCTCGTGCGTTCCGGCGTCTACTCGCTGCCGAAGGGCCAGTCGGAGGCCGGCCTGTCCGTGGGGCTGACACCGTCCCAGACCCTCCGGTCGATCCAGCTGCCGCAGGCCCTGACCGCCATGCTGCCGGCGCTGATCGGGCAGTTCGTCGTCATCCTCAAGGACTCCGCGCTCGGCTACACCATCACCTACCTCGAGCTGCTCAACTGGTCCAAGACCCTCGGGTCGGCGTTCGCCAACACGCTGCCGGCCTACCTCGTGGCAGCGGTCCTGTTCATCATCATCAACTACCTGCTGACGCTGCTGGCTTCGCGCGTCCAGCGCCGGCTCTCCCGCAGTGGACGCGCCGTCGTGGCGGCGGCGGGGCCGGTCACGGGCGCGGTGCCGCAGGCCTCGACCCTGGCCGGCGAGGGCGTGATCAACACCGACGCCACGCAGCGCTGACCTGCTCCGCGAACGACAAAGGCCCGGGTCCCAGGACCCGGGCCTTTCGTGTGCTCCCCCGGTTGGACTCGAACCAACAACCTGCCGATTAACAGTCGGCTGCTCTGCCAATTGAGCTACAGGGGAAAGTGCTTCGGCGGTGACCCGCCGTTGGCGCTGCGCAACCATAGCAAAGGATGCACGCCGATCTGAAAACGGGATCAGGCCAGGCCGACCTGCTCACGGAGGTAGGCCAGCGCGGCCTCCGCGGCAGCCGACACCTCGGGGTCGTCAGCGCGCACGCCGCGACCGAGGACCACCTGTTCCACGAGGTCGCCGCCACCGAGGTCCTGGCGGATCACGGCCCGGGCGGAGCGGCGCGGTCCGAGCTCGATCTTCTGCGTCAGGACCACGCTGGCCTGCACCCGTTCGCGCAGGGTCTCGGGCAGCAGGGTCGTGTCGCCCAGCACCCACTGGCTCGGCCTGGCGCCGTCGACCCAGGTGACGGTGAGCTGGGTGAGCTCGGCCGACCAGGACCCGGAGTCCACCTCGTGCCAGCCGCGGGCGAGGGTGCGCTTCCCCGTCGCGTCCACGGCATACAGGGCGTGGTTGGTGGCCACCAACGTCGCTCCGGTGGGGTGCCCCTCCGCACCGGGGCCGGCGCCGAGGAGCACGGGCGCCCAGGACAGGACGCGCTCTCCCGAGCCGAGGCCGATGGCGTCGCGGACGTCGGACGGGAGCCGGGGCGTGCGTCGCAGCGAGATCGCCATCAGCTGGCCCGGTCGCGCAGGTGCGCCAGCTCGCGCTGCAGGTCCTGCAGCTCGCCGCTGAGCGCCCGGGCGGTCGCGGGGTCGTTGTGCGGGTCGGCGGCCATCCGCCGCATCGCCGACATGGCGTCGCCGATCTTCCTCGTCAGGGCAACCTCCTGGACCCGCACGAGCAGCGAGTCGATGTAGCGGCGCTCGGGCAGCCCCGTCGCCTTGTCGAACCGGGTGGGCAGCGGGGCCACCGAGAGCTCGGACACGAGCGACCGGACCGACAGTGGCGCAGCCTCCGCCACCGCGTCGGCCCAGGCCTGGGTGGAGGCGCCGCGCCGGGGGCCGCCGACGCCGCGCACCCCGTCGAAGATCGCCCGGTGGGCCGGTGCGGTGAACGCGTCGGGGGTGATGGCGTCGATGTCGGAGGCGTCGAAGCTGTCGGGGTACTGCAGGAGCGTCTGGAGCAGCTGGCGCTCGGCGAAGACGACGGGGTCGCGCAGGTCCGGCGCCGGGAGCGAGGACCGGACCTCCTCGATCGAGGGCTCGGGGACCGAGTCGGCGTCGGGACGCTGCTGGGTGCGCCCGCCCTGCCCGGCCGGGGCGTCGGCCTCGGCCTTGGCGTCACGGGCAGCCATCCGCTGGGCCCGGCCGACCTCGGCCTGCACCTGCTCCACCTCGACGCCGATCCACCCCGCGACCGTGCGGATGTACTCCGGGCGCATCGAGCTGTCACGGATGCTGTTGACGATCGGCGCCGCGGCCCGCATGCCCTGCACGCGCCCCTCGGCGGTGGACAGGTCGAACCGGGCGATGGTGGTGCGCACCGCGAACTCGAACATCGGCACGGCGTCGTCGATGAGGTGGCGCACCGCGTCGTCGCCCTTGGCGATCCGCAGCTCACAGGGGTCCATGCCGCCGTCGGCCACGGCCACGAAGGACTGCGACGCCCAGCGCTGGTCCTCACCGAACGCGCGCATCGCGGCCTTCTGGCCGGCGGCGTCACCGTCGAAGGTGAAGACGACCCTGGCCGGCGCGAGGTCGGCCTCGTCGCGCATGATCCGGCGCAGCATCTTGATGTGGTCGACGCCGAACGACGTGCCACAGGTCGCCACGGCACCCTCGATGCCGGCGAGGTGGCAGGCCATCACGTCGGTGTAGCCCTCGACGATGACCGCCTTGCGCTCCCCCGCGATCGACTTCTTCGCGGCGTCGAGGCCGTAGAGGACGGTCGACTTCTTGTAGATGGGCGTCTCGGAGGTGTTGAGGTACTTCGCGGCGATCCGGTCGTCCTCGTAGAGGCGTCGTGCACCGAAGCCGACGGTGTCGCCGGTGATGTCGCGGATCGGCCAGACCAGGCGGCCGCGGAACCGGTCGTAGAGCCCGCGACTGCCACGCCCGGAGAGGCCGCCGAGGGTCAGCTCCTCGTCGGTGAAGCCCTTGGCGCGCAGGTGGCGCGACAGCTCCTCGCCACCACGCGGGCGCGAACCCGACGCCGAACCGCTTGGCCGCCTCGCTGTCGAACCCACGCTCGCGCAGGAAGTCACGACCGATCCGCGCCTCGGGGGAGTTGAGCAGCGCGTGGTGGTAGAACTCCTGCGCCACGCGGTGCGCCTCGACCAGCCGCGAGCGCCGCCCGAGCGACTCGCCGGTGCCGGGACGGCCACCCTCCTCGTAGGTGAGCTCCATACCGAGCTTCTGCGCCAGACGCTCGACCGCCTCGCTGAAGGTGAGGTGCTCGACCTTCTGGACGAACGAGATGACGTCGCCGCCCTCGCCGCAGCCGAAGCAGTGCCAGGCACCCACGGTGGAGCGGATGTTGAACGACGGGGTCTTCTCGTCGTGGAACGGGCACAGCCCCTTCATCGAGCCCGGGCCCGCCGGGCGCAGCGTGACGTGCTCGCGCACGACGTCCTCGATGGACGAGCGCTCCTTGACGAGCGCGACGTCCTCGGCCTTGATCCGACCCGGCAACTGGCCCTCCTTGTCGCGGCCGAGTCTAGGCGGTGGCAAGCCCACCGCGTGGGGGTCCCCCACAGGGGGACCTTGGCCCCAGGCCCCTTGACCGCACCAGCCGCGAGACTGGCTGCATGCCAGCCGAGCGAGGCCGCGTGGTCCGTCGTGCCCTCGAGGCGGGGGCGGCGCTGGTCCTCGCCGTCTCCCTCCTCGCCTTCGCCCTGCCCCACGCGGCAGGGGCCACCTGGACCCAGATCGGCCAGGTGCTCTCGACGGTTCGCCCGCTCGAGTTCGCACTGCTGGCGCTCGTGTGGCTCGGCGGGCTGGGGCTCCAGACGATCGCGCTGGCGGCAGCCCTGCCGGGGCTCAGCCACCGACGGGCCTTCTTCCTCAACATCACGGGCAGCAGCGTGTCCAACCTCGCGCCCCTGGGCGGAGCCCTGGGGACGGCAGTCAACTGGTGGTCCTGTCGGAGGTGGGGCTTCTCGACGGCCGCCTTCGTCCGGTGGGCCATGGTCACGAACATCTGGGACGTGCTCACCCGCCTGCTCGTACCGGGCTTCGCCCTGGCGTGGCTGGGCTACCGAGGCCTGGGCGACGACGAGGTGCTCCTCGGGGCCTCCCTCGTCTGCGCCGGGACCGCGCTGGGGGCGGTCGGTCTCACCGTGGGCCTGCTCCGCAACGACACCGGGGCCCGTCGGATCGGCGCGGGAGTCGACCGCCTCGCCGCCGCGCTCCGCCACCCGCCGAAGGACCGGGAGCACCAGGCCGTGCAGGTCCGTCGTGACCTCGCCGGTCTCGTCGCCACCGCCTGGGTGCGCCTCACGGTGGGCAAGGTCCTGTATGCGCTGGCGCAGGCCGGGCTGCTGTGGTTGTGCCTCGAGGTGGTCGGGACCTCCCCCACGCCGGCAGTGGTCTTCGCCGCGTTTGCCGTCGAGCGCGTCCTGTCCCTGGCCGTCATCACGCCGGGTGGCACGGGGTTCGTCGAGATCGGCATGACGACCTACCTCGCGCGCATGGGGACCGACCCGGCGACGGCTGCGGCGGGTGTGCTGCTCTACCGGTTCTTCGTCATCGGGATGGAGGTGCCGGTCGGAGTGATGCTGCTGCTCCCGTGGTCGCTGCGGCAGCTGGTCACGAGGAGGGCACGTGAGCGGGATCTCGCCCCCGCGATTTCGAACGTGCCGGGGCGAGCAGTAAGGTAAGCCTTGCCTTCTCCCCCACCTCCCTAGGAGCTCCTTACCGTGATCCGCCGACGGACCGTCCTCGTCGCCCTCGCGGCGAGCGCCACGCTGGCGCTCACTGCCTGCGGCAGCGGCACCCTCGAGGCCGGCAAGAACCTCGACCCCGACAAGCTGACGATCTACAGCGCGCAGCACGAGAACCTCACCCAGGCGTGGGCCACGAAGTTCCAGGACACCACCGGCATCAAGGTGCAGATCCGCTACGGCAGCGACTCGTCCATGGGCGCGCAGATCGTGCAGGAGGGAGCCAAGTCGCCGGCCGACGTCTTCCTCACCGAGAACTCGCCCGCGATGACGACGGTCCAGAACGCCGGGCTGCTCGCGCCGGTCGACGCGAGCACCATCGCCCAGGTCCGCGACGCATACGCCCCGTCCACCAAGCAGTGGGTCGGCATCGCGGCGCGCTCGACGGTGCTGGTCTACAACCCGTCCAAGATCACCGAGGCCGAGCTGCCGAAGTCGATCATGGACCTGCAGGACCCCAAGTGGGCCGGCAAGTGGGGTGCGGCCGCCGGCGGCGCCGACTTCCAGGCCATCGTCAGCGCGATCCTCGCGACCCAGGGCGAGGCCGAAGACGGCCGCCTGGCTCAAGGGCCTCAAGGACGGCGCGCAAGGTCTACCAGAACAACATCGCGGTGATGAAGGCCGTCAACGCCGGGCAGGTGCCCGTCGGGATCATGTACCACTACTACTGGTACCGCGACCAGGCGCTGACCAAGGCCGGCAGCGGCAACACCAAGCTGCTCTACTTCCGACACCAGGACCCGGGCGCGTTCGTCAGCGTCTCCGGCGGTGCGGTGCTGAAGTCGAGCAAGCACGCCGCGAACGCCCAGAAGTTCCTCGCGTTCGTCACCAGCCCCGCGGGCCAGAAGATCCTCGCCACCAGCGACGCCAAGGAGTATGCGGTCGGCAAGGGTGTCGCGTCCGACCCCGCCCTCGAGCCCTTGGACAGCCTCGAGGCCCCGAAGGTCGACCCCTACACGCTCGACGGTCCCAAGGTCATCGAGCTGATGACCGCAGCGGGCATCCTCTAGGTGTCGACGCAGGTCCCGACGCCGGTCACCCCCCGCAGGGCGCGCTCCCCACGGCGCGGGGGGTCTCCCTCCGCACCCAAGGCGGTCGTCGCGGCGAGCCTCGCCGTGGCGGCGCTGTGCGTGCTGCCGCTGGTCGTCGTCGCGTTCACGGCGTTCGGCATCGGCGTGGGCGCGGCGTGGGACCTGCTGTGGCGCCCGCGGGTCGGGGAGCTGCTGCGCAACACCGCCTCGCTCGTGGTCCTCACGGTGTCCCTCACGACGGTCCTGGGCATCGCGACGGCGTGGCTGGTCGAGCGGACCTCGTTGCCCGGGGCGAAGTACTGGCGGGTGCTGCTCGTCGCGCCCGCTGGCGGTCCCGGCGTTCGTCAACAGCTACGCCTGGATCACGGTGCGCCCGGCCCTGCGAGGGCCTGAACGGCGCGGTGCTGGTGACCACGCTGTCCTACTTCCCGTTCGTCTTCCTGCCCGTCGCCGCCGTGCTGCGCGGCCTCGACCAGAGCATGGAGGACTCCTCGCGCTCCCTCGGGCTGGGGCCGTGGCCGACCTTCTTCCGGGCCGTGCTGCCCCAGCTGCGACCGGCACTGCTGGGCGGGATGCTGCTCGTGTCGCTGCACCTGCTCTCGGAGTTCGGTGTGCTGGCGATGCTGCGCTTCCCGACCTTCACCACCGCGATCCTCGAGCAGTTCCAGGTGGCCTTCAGCAACAGCGCCGGGAGCGCTGCTCGCGCTCGTGCTCATCGCCCTGTGCCTGGCCCTGCTCACGGTCGAGCTGCTGCTGCGCGGGACGATGCGGCACGCACGGTTCGGTCGGGGTGCGGCGCGTCGTGCGCTGCCCGCCCGACTCGGCCGCTGGACCGCCCCGGCCCTGTTGGCGCTGACGCTGCTGACGGTGCTGTCGCTGGGGGTCCCGCTCGGCAGCCTCGTCTACTGGTTCGTCGCCGGCAACGCCACGCCTGACGTGCCCGAGCTGCTGCCGGACCCTCTGCAGCACCCTCGGTCTCGGCCTCGGCGCAGGCGTGATCACCGTCGTGGCCGCCTTCCCCGTCGCCTGGCTCATCGCGCGGCGGCGCAGCTGGCTGTCGGTCCTCCTCGAGCGAGCAACGTATGTCGCGTCGTCACTGCCCGGCGTGGTCATCGCCCTGGCGCTGGTCACCGTCTCGGTCCGCTACGCCAACGCGATCTACCAGACCAGCATCGTGCTCGTCGCGGCATACGCGATCCTGTTCATCCCCCGCGCGATGGTGAGCATCCGCGCTGCCATGGCGCAGGCCCCCGAGGAGCTGACCGACGCCGCTCGCGCGTTGGGGGACAGTCCTTTCCGCGCGTTCGTGCGGGTACTGCTGCCGCTGACGCTGCCCGGCACCCTGGCCGGGTTCGCGATGGTGTTCATCGCCGTCTCGACCGAGCTGACCGCCACGCTGCTGCTGGCGCCCGACCGGGACGCAGACACTGGCCACCGCGTTCTGGAGCGCGAGTGAGAGCATCGACTACGCGGGCGCCGCACCGTATGCCGCCGCCATGGTGCTCGTGTCCGCTCCCCTGACCTACCTGCTGCTGCGACGTCCCGACGAGGAGCCTGCCCTGTGACCACCCTGCGCGTCAGTGGTGTCGACGCCTCCTACGGACCGCGCCCGGTGCTGCACGGGATCGACCTCGTGGTGCCCTCGGGGACGACGACCGGCGATCCTCGGCCCCTCTGGGTGCGGCAAGACCACGCTGCTGCGCGTCGTGGCGGGGTTCCAGACCCCCGACGCCGGGACGGTGCAGCTCGGTGAGCAGACCGTCGTCGGACCTGGCACCTGGGTCGCCCCCGAGCGCCGGGGCATCGGCTACGTCCCGCAGGAGGGCAACCTCTTCCCGCACCTGTCGGTCGGGCACAACGTCTCGTACGGGCTGCCGCGTGCTGCCCGCCGGTCCGGTCACCGCGTCGCCGAGCTGCTCGAGCTCGTGGGCCTGTCCCCCGACCTCGCCGCCCGGCGTCCCGACCAGCTGAGCGGTGGCCAGCAGCAGCGGGTCGCCCTCGCGCGCGCGCTCGCCCGCCGACCGTCGGTGGTGCTGCTCGACGAGCCGTTCTCCTCCCTCGACGCCGGGCTGCGCGCCTCCACCCGCGAGGCCGTCGCCGACGCCCTGGCCCACGAGGGGGTCACCGTCGTCCTGGTGACCCACGACCAGTCCGAGGCGTTGTCGTTCGCCGACGAGGTCGCGATCATGCACGAGGGGCGGTTCGCCCAGGTCGGCGCCCCGACGGAGGTCTACGCCACCCCGGCCGACCGCCACGCGGCGGCCTTCCTCGGCGACGCGGTGTTCCTGCGCGGCCGGGCCGAAGGTATGTCTGTAGCAACGTCGCTCGGCACCATCCCCGTGCACCAGCCGGCACCCCCCGGCACCGTCGACGTGCTGCTGCGGCCTGAGCAGATCCAGCTCGGCACCGTGGCCGAGGGCCGCCCCTGCGCCGAGGTGCTGTCCACGACGTACTTCGGCCACGACGCACTCGTGGCCCTGCGGCTGCAGGCCGACCACACCGTCGTCACCGCGCGCATCCACGGCACCGACGTCCCCGCCACCGGCTCGATCGTGGGCCTCAGCGTGGTCGGCGAGGCCCGCGCCTTCAGCCCCGCCTGAGCGGCTCAGCACCAGCGCTGGTGAAGGGCCAGCGCCCGGACGTCGGTGAGCGAGGCGACCTGGTCGACGATCACCCGCAGGGCAGCGGCGTCGTCCTCGGCGGCCTTCCAGTCGGCCAGCAGGTCCGGGTCGAGCGCGGCCCGGCGGATCCGCCTGGTACGCCTCGACGAGGTCGAGCGCACCACCTGCCGCTGACCAGCCATCACCGTGACGCGCTCCTGGGCGTGCATGACGAAGTGGGCGGCCACGGCCTTGAGGACCGCGCACTCCGCCCGGGTGTCGTCCGGGACGACCAGGTCGCGCTGAGTACCGCGTCAGCGGCCCGGTGCCGTGACGGTCGCGGGTGGCCACCTCCACCGCCAGGACGAACCGGCCGATGAGCCGAGAGGTCATGTCCTTCAAGGCAGCCCGGTCGCTGCGCGTCCCGTCGTATGTCGCCGGCACGGCTCCGCTGGCCAGCACGCGTTCCAGCGCGGCGCCGAGGGCATCGGTGCCGAGGTCTGCGGCGTACAGGCCGGTCGCCACCGCCAACACGCTGTCGACGTCGGACCCGTCCCGCAGGCGCCGCACGTCCAGGCGGCCCGAGGCGATCGCGTCCTCGACGTCGTGGACGGAGTAGGCGACGTCGTCGGACCAGTCCATGACATCGGCTTCGATGCAGCGCTCACCGGACGGCCGGCCGTCGCGGAACCACTCGAACACGGGCAGGTCGTCCTGCGTAGACCCCGAACTTGCCGGTCGGCCCCACCGCGACCGGTGCGGCGCCACGGGCCCACGGGTACTTCGTGGCGGCGTCGAGGCTGGCCCGGGTCAGGTTGAGCCCGGCCGGGCGGCCGTCGGGGTGGATCCGCTTGGGCTCCAGGCGGGAGAGCAGCCGCAAGGTCTGGGCGTTGCCCTCGAAACCACCGATGTCGGCGGCCACCGCATCGAGCGCCTGCTCGCCGTTGTGGCCGAACGGCGGGTGGCCGAGGTCGTGGGCCAGGCAGGCGGTGTCGACCACGTCGGCGCTGCACCCGAGCGCTGCCCCGAACTCGCGGCCGATCTGGGCCACCTCGAGCGAGTGGGTCAGCCGGTTGCGGACGAAGTCGTCGTCACCGGGTTGGACGACCTGGGTCTTGGCGGACAACCGTCGCAACGACGCGGAGTGCACGAGGCGGGCACGGTCGCGGGCGAAGTCGTCACGGTCGGCACGCTTGAGGACCGGGTCCTCGCGGACCCAGCGCTCCCGGTCGACCTCGGTGTACCCCACGCGGGGAACTCTAGGCGTCGCCGTCCTCCGGCGCGCGCGGCCCTGCGGCATCGGCCGCCTCGGCAGCGCGTTCGACCCACGAGGGCACCTCGCCGTAGCGCTGCGACGGGATGAGCCGGCCACTGGCGCTGTCGTCGATCAGCTGCGCGCATCCGCTTGTCCCGGGTCACCTCCTGCTTGGCGGTGAGGACCCAGTTGACGCGATCTTGCGGTACGACGGGGTGGCGACCTCCCAGAAGGCGGCAGCGCGTGGATCCCCGCGAGCTGCGCGGCATACACCTCCGGGGCAGCTCGCGCTCACGCGTCTCGTAGGCATAGATGCCCGAGCGCTCGGGCGTGCGTCGCTCGTAGGCGGCAAGGCCCGGCGGCTGCATGCGGCCCTCCGCCAGGAGGCGCTCGACGGTGGCGATGTTGACGCTGCTCCAGTTGCTCTGGGCCTTGCGCGGGGTCCACCGCTGGCGCACGGCGTCCTCGTCGATGCGCTGCGCGACGCGAGTCGATCCAGCCCCAGCAGAGCGCCTCGACGACGGCCGCCTCCCAGGTCAGACCCCGTTCGGGCACGTGCTTCTTGTAGAGGCCCATCCAGAGCTCGGTCTCACTGTCGTGGTGGGCAGCGAGCCACGCCCCGAACTCCTGCGGCCCGGAGAAGAACCTCGCCGGCCGCTCCGGGGTCCCGCCCGGCGTCCCGATCATGGGGGAAGCCTGCCACGACGGCCTGACAGCGGCCCCGCCGCTCACGACGGCGCGTTCCCCACGGCGGCCGTCCCAAACGGTGGCCTTCGCCACAGCCTCGGGGCAGCTGTGCGAATTGCGAGCGCCCTGACAGCGACGCAGGCTGGAGTCATGAGCCATCTGAGTGGAAAGACCATCGCCTTCCTCGTCGCCGCCGAAGGCATAGAGCGCGTCGAGCTGACCGACCCTTGGCAGGCCGTGACCGACGCCGGGGCCACCCCGGTCCTGCTGTCGCCCGAGTCCGGTGAGGTGCAGACCTTCGACCACCTCGACAAGGCCGAGACCCGTCCCGTCGACAAGACCGTCAAGTCCGCCTCGGTCGAGGACTACGACGCCCTCGTCCTGCCCGGCGGAGTGGGCAACCCCGACGCACTGCGCACCGACGAGGACGCGGTCGGCTTCGTCCGCGCGTTCGTCGCCTCCGGCAAGCCGGTGGCTGCCATCTGCCACGCGCCGTGGACCCTGATCGAGGCTGACGTCGTCAAGGGGCGCACCGTCACCTCGTGGCCGAGCCTGCAGACCGACCTGCGCAACGCTGGCGCCACCTGGGTCGACAAGGAGGTCGTCGTGGACGGCAACCTCATCACCAGCCGCAACCCCGACGACCTGCCCGCGTTCAACAGCCAGCTGCTGGAGTCGATCGCGCACGGGGCGGCAGCCCAGGAGGCCTGACCCTCCTCCACTTCGGCGCCACAGCCCGCATTCGAGGTGAACACGCCGACGATTCGTCGGCGTGTCCACCTCGAACCGCGTGACGCCGGAGCGTCTCAGGGCAGCGAGTAGGCCCCGCCGGTGCCCGTGCTGGTCGAGCTCGAGGCGTGGATCCCGGCCAGGTTGGGCACCGACGGGTGGGCCCGTCCCATCGGACCGGCGGCCATGGCCGCGAAGAGGTTCGCCGTCACGGTGCGGGTGAAGGTCGAGCCCGCGGTCGTGATGCCGTACTTGGAGTCGGTGCCGCGCAGGCCCCGCACCCAGAGCATGGTCCCAGTGCTGAAGACCCCCGCGCCCGAGGACGCCGTGTAGTAGGTCATGTCCGAGTAGGTGTGACCGCTGCTGCCGCAGGTCGCCGGTGAGTGGGCGACGACCTGCAGGGACCTCGGCGTCCCCGCGATCGGGTACGCCCGGTCGATCTCGGTGCCGATGAGCCCGGCGAACCTCGTCCCCGCGCTTACGCCGGTCCCCTGGTAGAGGAAGAAGCCTGGGGTGTGGACCACGAGGGCACCCCGCGCCGGGAAGCACTCGTAGAGCATGCCGACGAGGGAGTGCTCCGGCAGGGGCGCTGGCCGCTGACGCCACTGCACGGTCGTCGAACGGGAACCCTTGACCGGGTCCAGCGCGGCGCTCTTGTATCCCGCCATGGTCCGGCCGCTGTCCTGGAACCGCACCCGCCAGTAGACCGAGTTTGCACCGAGGAAGGCCAGGTTGGTGCCGCGGTCGCGCGCGGCCTCCACCGCCGTACGCATCCGCGGGCTCCAGTACTCGTCGTGGCCGAGCGACACCATCCCCCTGGCACCACGGAGCAGGCTGCCGTCGCGGTCCAGGTCCCACGACGTCAGGTAGGCCAGGCCCAGTCCCTGTCGCTCCGCTCGTCCGATCGCCGCCCGCTCGAAGTTCAGGAGCTGGGTCGCGCCGTTGCCGTCGTACGGGCGGTTGAAGCTCACGCGCAGCGCGCGGGTCGCGAACGAGCCGTTCGGCCCGCGGTAGAGCGAGTAGCCGCCCCAGGAGTTGTAGGCCTGGTAGGTCGTGACCGCGTTGACCAGGACCAGCCGTCCCGTCGTGCTCGAGGACCGCACCGTGAGCGGCACGTACCGCTGCCGGCCACCGGCAGTCAGCTTGAGCAGGTACGTGCCCTCGGGCCACCCCGTGGTCGTGATCCGCGTCGAGGTCGGCCATGACGTGGTCACCATGCGACCGCTGGCCAGCGTGGGCCCGGGCCGCGCATACCCGTTGACCGGGGCCGAGGTCCACACCTTCCGGGCGCCGGCACTGCCATACCAACCGAGCCGGTATGCCGTGACGGTGAAGCGGCCGAGGCGCGAGTGCACGTGCAGTCCCACGGACTCGCCCTTGGTCACGCTGGCCTTGTCGGCCCAGCCGGCCAGCTGGAAGTCGGTGGCCTGGCGTCCGTCAGGGATGCGCCAGTCCGTCGTTCCGGGCCGCGCGTTCTCCGCTCGCACCCAGGTGGTGGAGGCGACAGCGGGGAGCATCGCCGTCGAGGACACGTCGGGGGCCGAACCCGCCGGGGACCGACCGGTCGTCGGCACCAGCGGGGTGAGCAGGGCCACGGCCAGCAGTGGGGTCAGGGCACGAGCACGAAGGAGACGGCGGCGTGGGGGCACGAGGGAAGAACCTAGGCCGCGTCAACGTCCCGGATGTCACCAGTTGCCCGCGCTCGCGCCCTTTGTGACCGAACGGCTGATGAGTCGGCCGCCGGCGACGGAGAGCGTCAGCCTCCGGATACGGAGAGCTCGGCCTCGGCGACGACCGCGCGGGCTGCGTCGTTGAGCTCACGCGAGTCGAGCCACCCCTCGGGCAGCGCCACGTGCCGCGGCGACCCCGCCCGCCCACGCTGTCCCTCGGCTGCCTCACCGGGCCACGGCGCGTCGGCCTCCATGGTCGCGATCAGGGTGTCCAGCGCCTCGAGCGAGTCGACCAGCGCGAGGGAGTGCCGCACGGTCGACCCGGCAGGGAATCCCTTGAGGTACCAGGCGATGTGCTTGCGGATGTCGCGGCAGGCCTTGTACTCGTCGCCGTAGAAGTCCACGAGGTACTCGGTGTGGCGACGCATGGTGGCGGTCACCTCACCGAGGGTGGGCTCGGCCCGCGCCGTAGTGCCCGCGAACGCGGCCGCGAGGTCGCTGAACAGCCATGGGCGGCCCAGGCAGCCGCGCCCCACGACGACCCCGTCGCAGCCCGTCTCGGTCGTCATGCGGATGGCGTCCTCGGCCGACCAGATGTCGCCGTTGCCGAGGACTGGGATCGTCTTCACCGTCTCCTTGAGCCGGGCGATGGCGCTCCAGTCGGCCTGACCGGAGTAGGCCTGCGACGCCGTGCGGCCGTGCAACGCAACAGCGGCCACGCCGGCACGCTCCGCGGTGAGGCCCGCCTCGAGGTAGGTCAGGTGGTCTTCGTCGATGCCCTTGCGCATCTTCACGGTGACGGGCACGTCATACGGGCTCGCCTCCCGGACCGCGGTGGTGACGATGGCCGTGAACAGGTCGCGCTTCCACGGCAGGGCCGCGCCGCCGCCCTTGCGGGTGACCTTCGGGACGGGGCAGCCGAAGTTGAGGTCGATGTGGTCGGCGCGGTCCTCGGTGACGAGCATCCGCACGGCCGCACCGACCGTGGCGGGGTCGACGCCGTAGAGCTGGATCGACCGCGGGGACTCGTCCGGGTCGTGCTCGATGAGCCGCATGCTCTCCGGGGTCCGCTCAACGAGGGCGCGCGAGGTGATCATCTCGCTGACGTACAGCGAGGTCGCCCCGCTGGCGCCCCCCTGCTCGAGCCCGTCGCGGCCGTACTCGCGGCACAGCCGGCGGAAGGCCCGGTTGGTGATCCCGGCCATCGGTGCGAGGACGACGGGCGACTCGATCGTGTGGCGGCCGATCTGCAGGGGCGGCAGCACCGGGGTCGCGGTGGGGCTGGTCTGGGGGGCGGTGGTGGTGGTCATGGCGCCCCCAGTCTCCCATCTGCTGCTTGACTGGCCGAATGAGTGCCCTCGTCAGCGCCGCCGAACTGCGAGCCGAGCTCGCGCAACCCTCCCCGCCCGTCCTCGTCGACGTCCAGTGGATCCTCACCGGAGCCCCGGGGCCGGCTGGGCGCGAGCGGTATGCCGCGGCGCACCTTCCCGGCGCGACGCACGTCGACCTCGACACCGAGCTCGCCGGCACACCCGGACCGGGTGGCCGTGGTGGGCGCCACCCGCTGCCCGACGCGACCACGGTCGAGGCGGCGTTGCGCCGTGCGGGCGTCGAGGAGGACAGCCGGGTCGTGGTGTACGACCAGGGGCCGGGGTTCGCCGCAGCACGGGCGTGGTGGGTGCTGCGCTGGGCCGGGGTCGGCGACGTCCGGGTCCTCGACGGCGGGCTGCTGACGTGGGCCGCCGCCGGAGGCGAGCTGACCGACGCCGTCCCCCAGTCCCCCGCTGGCAGCTTCACCGCGCGACCCGGATCCCTCCCGGTGCTCGACGCGGAGGGCGCCCTCGTCGTCGCCCGCGAGGGAACCCTGCTCGATGCCAGGGCGCCGGAGCGGTTCTCCGGTGCGACCGAGCCGATCGACCCAGTAGCCGGTCACATCCCCGGCGCTGTCAACCTCCCCACCACGGACAACACCGGCCCTGACGGTCTCTTCCGCTCGGTCGAGGAGCTGCGGTTTCGCTTCTCCTCGTTGGGGATCGGTGCCGGCAGTCCGAGGGTCGGCGTCTACTGCGGCTCGGGCGTCACCGCGGCGCACGAGCTGCTCGCGCTCCACGAGGCCGGCTTCGACGCAGTGCTCTACGTCGGGTCGTGGAGCGACTGGGTCAGCGACCCGGACCGCCCGGTCGCGACGAGCTGAACTGAACCGCGACCGAGGTGGCACCCGAGGGTCCACGGGATCGCGTCGGGGGGACGTTGGCTAGCTTCCGCCACTGAAGGGGTTGTCCTTGCTGAACCCTGGGTTGGAGTCCGCTCGGTACCGCTTCGCGCTGGGGTCGAAGCCGTCGTTGGGCCCGGGCCCCTCGACAGGCTCCGGTGACGCCCCGTCCCAGTAGGCATACCCGTTGAGGCGGCCGAACGACGCCTCGGTGTCGAGCGCTCCCTGGGAGAGGCGCTGGGCGAACTCGGGGTCGAGGCTGTCGAGCCAGGCATTCGCGTGCCGGTGGCCGCCGGCCGCGATCAGGTGCGCGATCTTCCTGGTCTCCCCCGCTTCGGTGTGCCTGCCGGTCGCGAACGCGTCGGACAGCCCACGCAGCAGCTGCTCCCGGTCGGTCTCGGAGAGGCCGTTGACGACCTCCTCGTGGATCTGCTCCAGGGCATCCAGCGTGACCGTCGTGAGGAGGTACCGGTACTGGCGCACGACGACGTCCTCGTCGGCGATCTCGACAGCGTGGTGCTTGCCTCGACTCCACACCGCTCGTCCCGGTGCCATCCCCTCAGACTAGGCAGCAGCCCCGGGGGCCACCAGAGACATATGGGGCAGGATGCGGCCGCCCCGTCAGAGCCAGCCGAACTCGTCGGCGATGCGCACCGCGTCGGCCCGGTTGCGAGCCATGGTCTTGCCGATCGCGGAGGACAGGTGGTTGCGCACGGTCCCCTCGGACAAGCTGACGTGCCTGGCGATGTCGGCCACCGAGCCGCCGTCACGGGCGGCGATGAGGACCTCGGTCTCGCGGGCCGTCAGCGGCGAGTCGCCGCCCGAGAGGGAGTCGGCCGCGAGGGCCGGGTCGACCACGCGGAGGCCGGCGTGCACCCGACGGACGGCCTCCGCCAGCTGGCGTGCAGGGGTGTCCTTGACGACGAACCCGCTCGCGCCCGCCTGCAGCGCCCTGCGCAGGAAGCCCGGGCGCCCGAAGGTCGTGACGATCAGCACCCGCACTCCTGGAAGCGCCTCGTGCAGGGCTGCGGTGGCGGCGATCCCGTCGAGGCCGGGCATCTCCACGTCGATCAGGGCCACGTCCGGCGAGGTCCGGCGAGCGGCCGCCACCACCTCGTCGCCTCGGCCGACCTCGGCCACGACCTCCATGTCGGCCTCGAGACCGAGCAGGGTCGCGAGGGCTCCACGCACCAGGGCCTGGTCGTCGGCCAGCAACAGCGTGATCATGCGTCCACCCTCTCGCTCGCCCCGGCGCCGCCCGACACCGGGCGGGTCGCGCCGCGGACCGACAGCTCGAACCCTTGCGGGTCCAGGGCCGTGGTGCGCAGCCGGGCGCCGGCTGCCTCCGCCCGTTCCCTCAGGCCGATGAGGCCGGTTCCGGCTCCGGCGTGGGTGGTGAGGTCCCGGGAGCCGTTGGCCCGTGTCGCCCCGTTGTCCGTCACGGTGATCCCGTGGTCGTCCAGCGTGACGCGACACGTGGTGGCCCCGCTGTGGCGGATGACGTTGGTGACGCCCTCGCGCAGCGTCCAGGCGCAGAGCTCGCGCAGGTGGGTGGGCACGGCGTCGGCCGCGGTCGGCAGGTCGGCCTCGATCCCTGCGGCCGCCAAGGACGACCGGGCCCTGGCGAGCTCGGCCGGCAGCGACATCTCCCGGAACCCGGCGACCGCCTGGCGCACGTCGGCCAGGGCGTCGCGGGCCAGCCGTTCGAGGTCGGCCACCTCGGCCCGCGCGCGCTCGGGGTCGACCTCGAGCAGGCGGGCCGCCAGCTCGGCCTTGACCGTGATCACGGTGAGGCTGTGGCCCAGGATGTCGTGGACGTCGCGGGCCATCCGGTTGCGCTCCTCCTGGATGGCCAGGCGGGCGTTCTCCTGCCTCGCCTCCGACAGCGCCCGCTGGCGCTGCGACGCGATCATGCCCCCGGTCACGGCCGCCATCGCCAGGACCATGGACATCGTGATGCTCGCGTCGTGTCTCCAGCTGTCGACGTGGAAGGTGAGGAACTCGTAGAGCACGACCAGGCCGACTCCGACGGCGAGCCCGATGCGCAGCCGGAAGGTCCACAGCCCCGACACCGCGAGGAAGACCCAGGTGCTGGCCCCCTCCTGGCCGACGGTGACGGTGGACGCTGCCGCCAGGACGGCGAGCCCCATCCACCCGGCGACCCCGGTGCGGGTGAGGAACCACCGGTGGACCGCCGGGGCCGACTGCCCCCACACCGCCTCACGGAGGTGGGTGAAGTGCGCGACGTACAAGATGACGAACAGGACCAGCACGACCAGGGCCGTGTCGCCCCGCAGCTCCCGCCGGTGCTGCCACGCCACCGAGAACGCGTCGGAGAGGAAGACCAGCCAGATCCCGGCGAAGGCCAGCCTCATCAACCGCCCGGTCCACCCCTGGTCGGTCTCACCGGTGAGCAGTCGCGGGCGCGGCTCCGCGAAGCCGTCCCTGGTCCCGGATGCAGTCACGGGAGCCAGCCTCTCAGAGTCCACCGCCGACGCGGCAGCCAACGCGGTCCTCAGACCCGCGAGGTGTCCCGACCGAAGCGCCATACCGCCCCTCCCACGAAGACCACGAGCCACACCGCGACGTTGACGACGGCGGCCCAGCCGGGGGCGTCGCCGGTGAGCGGGGCGTGCACGAGCTGGTTGAGCCCGTACATCGGTGTCACCTTGGCCACCTGCTGGAAGACGCTCCCGAGCTGGTCCAGCGGCACGAACAGGCCGCCCAGGAAGGCGAACAGGGCCAGCACGGGGCCGAGCACCTGCATGACGTTCTCGCTGGGCAGGAGGTAGCCCATGAACACGCCGAACGCTGCGAAGACCAGGGAGCCGACCCACACTGCCAGCGCGGTCTCCACCCAGAGCGGACCATCCATGTGGGCGCCTGAGAGGGCGCCGGCCAGGTAGGTGACGGTGACGGAGACCGCGCCGAGGAGCATCGCGACGACCACCTTCACGACGATGTATGCCGTGGACGTGAGCGGGGTGAGTCGCAGCTGCCTGCTCCAGCCTTGGCTGCGCTCGACGGACACCATCGCGCCCGCGCTGGTCGTCGACAGCATCGCCCCGTAGAGGGCCATGCTGATCATGATGAAGGCGGCGACGTTCCCGTGGCCGGCGTTCTGGTCGGAGTAGGACTTGCCGGTGCCGAAGAGGAGGAAGAAGGCGACCGGCATGACGACGGAGAAGACCAGGGTGCGCCGGTTGCGCAGCAGCCTGCGGACCTCGAGCCGCAGCAGGGTGCCGTTGAAGCCGCCCAGAGGTGGGACGCTGCGCTGGGCGCGGACGTCGGCGGTCGGGGTGGTCATGGCTGGTCCCCCTCGGAGGTCAGGGTGATGAAGGCGTCCTCGAGGCCACGCGTCGTGATCTCCAGGTCACGGGCCCCGGTGTCGGTGAGGAGGTGGCGCGCGACGGCGTCGCTGTCGGTCGAGGTGACGAGGAGGGTGTCGCCCCGGAGCTCGACCGTCTCGACACCCGTCATCTCCTTGATCCGTTGCAGCACAGCGGGATCCGCATCGGTCAGAGTGGCCCGGACGGTGCGTCCGGAGACCAGGGCCTTGACCTCGGCTGCGGTGCCGTCGGCGACGACGCGGCCGTGGCTGACCAGCACGATGCGGTCGGCGTAGGCGTCGGCCTCCTCGAGGTAGTGCGTCGCGAACACGACGGTGCGCCCTCGGGCAGCGTCCTCGTGGATCGCGTTCCAGAAGTCGCGACGACCGGTGACATCCATGCCGGTGGTGGGCTCGTCGAGGACCAGCAGCTCGGGGTCCGGCAGCAGGGCCATGGCGAACCGGAGCCGCTGCTGCTGGCCACCTGAGCACTTGCCCACGCGGCGGTCGCCGATGTCGCTGATGCCGGCCCTGGCCAGCACCTCGTCGACCGGACGGGTGCCGGCGAACAGGCTGGCGGTCAGCTGGAGCGTCTCCTTGACGGTGAGGTCGCGCAGCAGTCCCCCGGACTGCATGACCGCGCTGACCAGCCCCTGCCGGACGGCGGTGGTCGGGTCAAGCCCGTGCACCCGGACCTCACCGGAGTCGGGTCGGCCCAGGCCGAGGAGCAGGTCGATGGTCGTCGTCTTGCCCGCGCCGTTGGGCCCGAGGAGGGCGACGACCTCGCCCGGTGCGACGGTGAGGTCGATGCCCCGGACGGCGCGCACGCTGCCGAAGCTCTTGGTGATCCCGGTGAGCTGGATCGCCGGGACATGGCCGACGGCGGCCCCCTCGTTAGCCAGCCGTTCGGTCTGCGTCGATGACATGCCCCTAGCGTGCCGGTGGATGGCGACGCGCACCTGCGATGCTCGTCACGACATCGCCATGACGTCTGTCAGGGACACGCGCAGGGGTGGATGATGGCGCCCATGAGCAGACACCTGAGCCGCATGGAGGTCGAGGTCGAGGTCGACGGACACCTGTGGCGCCAGGTGGCGGACCTCGCCGACTCCGGCGCCGAGGATGCCCACTACGTCGTCACCCGACGCGATGACGGCGCGAGCGTCGTCGAGTTCGGCGACGGTGTGCATGGTCAGCGGCCGCCGTCCGACAGCACGCTCGGCGTGCGATACCGGCACGGCAGCGCATACGCGTCGGTGCTCCTGCAACAAGGCCGCGTGGTCATCGACGCCGATGTCGTCGAGGAGCCGTCCGGCGGGACCGCCGGGGTCCACCGCGGCACCGTGCTCGACAACGCGGACCCGCTCGTTCAGCAGCGGCTGCTGGTACGGGTTCCCGATGTCACCGGAGACGAATCGATATGGGCCGCAGCATGTTTGCCCGGCCCCGGCACCCAAGAGGTTCCCGCTGTCGGCGATGGTGTGTGGATCGCCTTCGAGGCGGACGACGCGTCGCGACCGGTCTGGCTGGGTCGGCGCACCACCGGCGCGGAGCCGGCAGCCGGCTAGTAGGTCGCGCCCTTGCGCCAGGCCATCTCCTGCAGCTCGAACGAGTTGCCGTCAGGATCGGCGAAGTCGGCTCCCTTGACGCCACCCCCGAAGTCCCGGATCTCGCCGACCTCCACGCCACGGCGGAGCAGCTCGGCACGCACCTCGGCGATGTCCTCCACCACCAGGTGCACGCCCCTGACGGAGCCGGGCTCCCCCTTGTACACGTCCAGGCCCGTCCCGAACCCGATGGAGCAGCCCGAGCCCTCCGGCGTCAGCTGGACGACCCGGATGCCCTCGGCGGGCTGCACGTCATGGTCCTTGGTGAAGCCGAGCTTGTCGGCGTAGAAGGCGATCGCCCGGTCCACGTCCGACACCGGAAGTGGGATCAGTTCCATCTTCATCTGCATGACAGTCGCGTCTCCCTCGTGGCCGGTCGTCGTCCGCGCGATCATTCCACACGACCACTAGTCTCGGCGGGTGAAGATCGAGGAGCTGGACTTCGGGGACACCCCGTGGGGTGAGATCAGCCTCCGCCGGCGCTGGGACCCCGTCACCGAGCGCGACGTGCACGAGGTCAAGCTCGGCGACGACTTCCTCATGTCCAGCCAGTTCACCACCGGCGAGCGGGAGCTGGCCCGGATCGGCCTGTCGGCCGTGACCGGAACGTCCCTGACCGTCCTGGTGGGCGGGCTCGGGCTCGGCTACACGGCGCTGGCCGCGCTGGAAGACGGCCGGGTCACCGAGCTCACCGTGGTGGAGGCCCTCCAGGCGGTCGTCTCGTGGCACGAGCGCGACCTGCTTCCCGACACCCGCGGGCTGGCCGCCGATCCGCGGGTGCGCCTGGTCCTCGACGACTTCTTCGACATGGTGCGGGCTGGCCGCGCCGACCGCACCTACGACGCGGTGCTGGTGGACATCGACCATGCCCCGGACTGGCTGCTGCGCGACGACCACGGCGACCTCTACACGGTCGAGGGCTTCGCCCGGGTCGCCGCGATGCTGACCGACGACGGCGCGTTCGCGCTGTGGTCCGACGAGCCGCCAGACACCGAGGTGGTGCGGCGGATGGGCGAGGCCTTCGAGAGTGCCGACGCCCACGTGGTCTCCTTCCCCAACCCGCTCACGGGTGGGGTGTCGGCCAACACCGTGTACCTGGCGACCCGACCGGCCAACAGGTAGCACCAAAGCTCCGGTCGGGTCGATCGACCTTCGTCAGCTCGCTGCCCCCGGGTCCGGCAGGACGTCGCGCCACGAGTGCTGCGGGGCGTAAGCGAGCAGCTCCCGCGCCTTGTCGATGGAGTAGAACGTCTCGTCCCGCCCCATCTGACGCCGCAGCTCCACCCCGTCGTAGAAGCGGTCGAGGACCTCCTGCGCGGTCGCGGCGACGGACAGGTCCGCATTGGCCACGTTGAACACCTCGTAGCCCAGCCCGTCGACCTCCAGGCACCGCTGCACCATCTGGCCGAGGTCGCGGGTGTCGATGTAGGCGAAGATGTTGCGACGACGCAGCGCCGGGTCGGCCAGGAAGTCCGGGAACATCTCGGCGTACTCGTGCGGCTCGATGACGTTGTTGATCCGAAGGCCGTAGACGTCGGCCCCGGTGCGGGCCTGGAACGAACGGGCCGTCACCTCCCCCGCCACCTTCGACATCGCGTAGGCGTCCTCGGGGATCGTCGGGTGGTCCTCGTCGACGGGCACGTAGAGCGGGCGCCGCTCGCCCTGGGCGAAGCAGATCCCGTAGGTCGTCTCCGACGAGGCAAACACGACCTTGCGCACCCCCAGCCGGGTCGCGGCCTCCAGCACGTTGTAGGTGCTGAGCACGTTCGTGGCATACGTCTTCGCGTCGGACGTGAGCAGGATCCGCGGCACCGCGGCGAAGTGCACGACGGCGTCGTAGCTGGGCTTCTCGGGCAGGTCCAGCTCCTCGAAGGTCGCCAGCCCAGCCATGGCCGAGTAGGTCTCACCGGCATCGGTGAGGTCGACCCGGAGGTCGGCCACCTCGGGGTGGCCCAGCGGGACGAGGTCGGCGTTGGTGACGTGGTGGCCCTGCTCGGCGAGGTATGGCGCGACGTGCCGCCCGGCCTTGCCGCTGCCACCGGTGAAGAAGATGCGCATGCCCCGATCAAACCACCCGCCGTTCCCTCCTTCCCCTCGGCGGCGACGGTCACGCCCTCCGGGTCAGGACCTCAGCACCTTGTCCATCGCCTTGCCCTTGGCCAGCTCGTCGACCAGCTTGTCCAGGTATCGGATCTTCTGCATCAGCGGGTCCTCGACGTCCTGGACCCGCACCCCACAGACGGTCCCGGTGATCAGCGACGCCTTCGGGTTGAGCCGCGCCCGGGCGAAGAAGTCCTCGAAGGTCGTGCCCGCCTCCAGGTGGGCGCCCAGAGCCGGTTCGTCGTAACCGGTCAGCCACTCGACCACCTGGTCGAGCTCGGCCTTGGTCCGGCCCTTGCGCTCGACCTTGGCGACGTAGTGCGGGTACACCGAGGCGACGCTCACCGTGAAGATGCGGCTCATCCCGTGATCCCACCATGCCGGGGGCCTGTCGATCCAGTGCGACGACCTAGCCGCGGCTGCCGACCGCGAGGGCGAGGGCTCTCGGGTAGTCGACGCCGCCGCCCTGGTCGAGCCGCGTCACGTCGTACACCCGGCCGGTCTCGACGTCCCAGGCCAGGACCCACGACCCGTCGTAGCCCGTCGACCGGAACAACAGCGTCGACGGGTCCGCCCAGGCCAGGACGGTGCAGCACCCGACCGACCGCCCGGTCCGGCCGTCCGGGGACTCCGGCGCGAGCAGCACCCTGCCGGAACGCGACTCGGCATCGACCGCGACCAGGCCCTGGTAGATCGGGCCGTTGCCGCGCACGATCACCGATGAGGTCACGAGCTGGTTGAGCATGGCGCCGCTGGCCGACCAGCGACCAGCGGAGACCGCCTCCCCCACGAGCTGCGTGACCGGCAGCCCCACGCCCTCGGTGATGGGAGCGGGCATCGCGGTGGCGATGGCCCGCGCACCACCCTGCGCGAGGTCGAGCCTCCACGCCCGGGTGGCGGAGCGGGCGACGACGCTTCGCCCCTGACCCCAACCGGCGACCTGGAGGTCTTGGGCGGGCACGGCATACCGGTCGACCTTCCCCGTGGCCAGGTCGAGACGCACCACCGCGCCCGGCTGGGGGAAGACCACCCACTGTCCCTCGGGGCTGATCGCCTTGGGCCCCAACGGAACTCCATCATTGCCATCGGCGTCGCGGGTCGGCACGAGGTCGAGGTTGTCGACGACGACCTGGGTGCGGTCCTTCGGCACCAGCACCGCGCGGTAGTGCGTCCCTGCCCTGCGCAGGTAGACCGCCACGACCGACGCGGGGGGCCTGCCGAGCGTCGACAGCCTCACCGCGCGACCTCGGGGGTCGATCGCCGAGGGCAGTCCGGCGTCGTAGTCGGGGAGCCTGTCCTCGGCACCCTCCAGAGGCATCGCGGCATACATCGTGCCGTCCGGCAGCCGCTTGACCGGCGCTGTCGTCGCCGTCGTGGGGACCGGCACCGGCGGGTCGCTGCGTCGGTCGACTCCTTGCGCCACCGCGAGGACCACAGCGACGGCCGCCACGCCTCCCACCGCCGAGAAGAGGCGACGACGCCGTACTCCTCGCCTCGACAGCGCTGTCCCCCAGGCCCGCTCGGCGAGGTCGACCTCGACCACCGCCTGGCTGGCGACCTCGAGCTGCTCGCCGAGGTCAGGGGTGCCCGCCGCGCCGAGGAGCGCCACCGCCGCCTCCGTCTGGCGCGTGACGTCCCCGACAGAGTCCCCCAGGACCTCGGCGGCGTCAGCCTCGCTGCGCTCGTCGAAATGGCGCAGCACCACCAGCGCGCGCTGCTGGGGGCTCAGCGCGTCCAGCGCCCTCATCAGGTCGCCCGAGCCATGGTCGGCCGCCGGACCGGCAGCCGCGGCCCTCGCGTCGGCCGCCAGCTCGGCTGCCAGCGACTCGCGACGGGCACGCTTCGCAGCGGCGATGGCGTCGCGGTAGAGGTGCTGCCGGACCACCGTGTCCGGGTACTCCTTCACCCGCGACCACCGTCCGGCGACCGTGGCCAGGGCTCCCTCGACGACGTCCTGCGCCGCCCGCTGGTCACCGCAGACGAGGTATGCCGCCCGCAGCAGCCTGCGCTGCCGGGCCCGCACGTAGCGGGCGAAGTCGGCATCCACCTCGTGCTGCATGCCACCCTCCATCGGCCCGTCACGCACCGACGGACGTCAGCGCGGTGCGTGGGTGTTCGTCACCCAGTAACCCACGGATGGGTCACGGCCGTCGAAGGACCGGCGTCAGCAGCCGAGCAGGCGTGCCCCGAGGTAGGACTCGACCTGGTCGAGCGCCACCCGCTCCTGGGCCATCGTGTCGCGCTCGCGGATCGTCACCGCGTGGTCGTCGAGGGTGTCGAAGTCCACGGTGATGCAGAAGGGCGTGCCGATCTCGTCCTGGCGACGGTAGCGGCGGCCGATGGCGCCGGCGTCGTCGAAGTCGATGTTCCAGTGCTGGCGCAGGGTGGCGGCCAGGTCGCGGGCCTTGGGCGACAGGTCGGCGTTGCGCGACAGCGGAAGGACTGCCGCCTTGACCGGGGCGAGGCGCTTGTCGAGCTTGAGGACGACGCGCTTGTCGACCCCGCCCTTGGTGTTGGGGGCCTCGTCCTCGGTGTAGGCGTCGACGAGGAACGTCATGAGCGAGCGCGACAGGCCGGCTGCGGGCTCGATGACGTACGGCGTGTACTTCTCACCGCTGGCCTGGTCGAAGTAGACGAGGTCGGTGCCGGAGTGCTCGCTGTGCGTCTTGAGGTCGAAGTCGGTGCGGTTGGCGATGCCCTCGAGCTCGCCCCACTCGCTGCCCGCGAACCTGAAGCGGTACTCGATGTCGACGGTGCGCTTGGAGTAGTGGCTGAGCTTCTCCTGGGCGTGCTCGTAGTGGCGCAGGTTGTCGGGGTTGATGCCGAGGTCGGTGTACCAGCGGGTCCGCTCGTCGATCCAGTACTGGTGCCACTCCTCGTCCTCGCCCGGCTTGACGAAGAACTCCATCTCCATCTGCTCGAACTCGCGGGTGCGGAAGATGAAGTTGCCCGGCGTGATCTCGTTGCGGAAGCTCTTGCCGGTCTGCGCGATGCCGAACGGCGGCTTCTTGCGCGCCGACTGCATGACGTTGAGGAAGTTGAGGAAGATGCCCTGCGCGGTCTCGGGGCGCAGGTAGTGCAGGCCGGACTCGTCCTCGACGACACCGAGGTAGGTCTTGAGCAGACCCGAGAACTGGCGCGGCTCGGTCCACTGGCCACGGGTCCCGCAGTTGCCGCAGGCGACGTCGGCGAGCTTGACGTCGTCGGGGTTGTCGATGCCCTTCTTCTCGGCGACGGCCTCCTGCAGGTGGTCGGCGCGGAAGCGCTTGTGGCACGACAGGCACTCGACCAGCGGGTCGGAGAAGGTCGCGACGTGGCCGGAGGCCTCCCACGTCTGGCGCGGCAGGATCACCGAGGAGTCGAGGCCGACGACGTCGTCGCGGCTGGTGACGGTGCTCTTCCACCACTGCCGCTTGATGTTCTCCTTGAGCTCGACGCCGAGCGGGCCGTAGTCCCAGGCCGACCTCGTCCCGCCGTAGATCTCGCCACAGGGGAACACGAACCCCCGGCGCTTGCAGAGGGAGACGACGGTGTCAACGGTGGAGGGTGCGGCCATGCGCGCAAGGTTACTGTGCGCCCTCCCACCTCTCGACGGGGTATACCGGTGGCTGACCGACCGTGGCGGCCGCACCGCGACCTCGCCGCACCATCTAGGGTTTCCTGCGTGTCCTCCCTGCGTGAGTCGATCCAGCGAGCCAGCCTCCCCCTCGTGGAGCGGCTGAACGCGCTCCCCCGTTTCGTGCCCTTCGTCGTCATCCTGGCGCTGATGCTGGCGGGCCTGTTCGTCCCCGGATGGGGATGGCTGCTGCTGCTGCTCGTCGTCCTGTTCCTGCTGTGGACCCTCTACCTCGCCTGGCCGGCGATGGACTCCACGCAGCGGATGATGCGCCTGACCATCCTGCTCATCGCCGTGGCCATCACGATGACGCAGGCCTTCCCCGCACCTGACGACGACCTCCGGTCCCCGGTGTTTTGACAATGGTTCTCATTCGCGATGAGAATGGTCGTCATGACCTCCCGACTCATCGGCCTGAGCGCCGCTGTCATCGCCATCGCCGCGGTGTCCGCCTGCGGTTCGGCAGGGAGCTCCGGCGCAGCTGACGGGAAGGTGCACGTGGCGGCCGCCTTCTACCCCCTGGAGTACGCCGTCTCCCAGATCGGCGGGGACCACGTGCGGGTCCAGGCCCTGACCAAGCCCGGAGCGGAGCCGCACGACCTCGAGCTCAACCCCCGGCAGGTCGGCGCCGTCGCCCAGGCCGACCTCGTCGTCTACGAGAAGGGCTTCCAGCCCGCAGTCGACGACGCCGTCAGGAGCGAGGCCCCCCACACCGCCCTCGACGTCGCCCCCGCCGCCCGCCTCGACCTCCTCGCCAGCCGGGGACGGCCATGCCCATGCCGGCGAGTCCGACCAGCAGCACTCCGACCACGCCGGGGCCGCGAAGGACCCGCACTTCTGGCTCGACCCGATGCGGTACGCGGACGTCGGGGACGCCATCGCCGTCGAGCTGGGCCAGCGGGATGCGGCCAACGCCGCGGCATACACGGCCAACGCCAAGGCCTTTCGCGCCCAGCTGACCACGCTCGACGGCGAGTTCAGGGCCGGGCTGAAGTCCTGCAGGATCAAGGACGTCGTCACCTCGCACGCGGCGTTCGGCTACCTCTCCGAGGCGTATGGCCTCACCCAGGTGAGCATCAGCGGCCTCACTCCGGACACCGAGCCCAGCCCCTCGGCCCTGGCGGACCTCTCCGCCCACATCCGCGAGAGCGGTGCGACGACGGTGTATGCGGAGACGCTCGTGAGCGAGGACGTGGCCAAGACCCTGTCGCGTGAGACCGGTGCCAGACTTGCCGTGCTCGACCCCATCGAGGGCATCACCACGAAGTCGGCGGGTCAGGACTACCCCAGCGTCATGCGGGCCAACCTGGCGACGCTCAGATCGGGACAGGAGTGCTCATGACCGCACCGATCATCGAGCTGCGGCGGGCGTCCTTCGGCTACGCCGACCAGACCATCGTCCAGCCGGTCGACCTCACCGTGAACGCCGGCGAGGTCGTCGCCGTGCTCGGTCCCAACGGCTCAGGCAAGTCCACGCTGGTGCGTGGGCTGCTGGGGCTCAACGACCAGCTCGGTGGCGAGGTGCGGCTGTTCGGCCAGCCCCGCGACTCCTTCCATGACTTCTCCCGGCTGGGCTACGTCCCCCAGCGACACACCCTCTCGGCCTCCGTTCGTGCGACCGTCGAGGAGATCGTCGCGGTGGGCCGGTTGTCGCACCACCGCTGGTGGCGCCCGGTCGTCCGCAGCGCCCAGGACACCGCGATCATCGACAAGGCGCTCGACGTCGTCGGGCTCTCGGACCGCGCCCGCGCCGACGTCTCGACCCTCTCCGGCGGCCAGCAGCGACGGGTGCTCATCGCCCGGGCCCTGGCGTCGGACCCCGACGTCCTCCTGATGGACGAACCCACAGCGGGCGTCGACGCAGCCAACCAGCACGTGCTCTCGAACGTCCTGGCCCGCCTGGCTGCTCGCGGGACGACGATGGTCATCGTGACGCATGAGCTCGCGGCCCTGGTCGGCATCGTCACGCGCATCGTGCTGGTGCAGGGTGGGCAGATCGCCTTCGACGGCACCCCGGACGAGTTCGCCTCTCGCACAGGGAGCTTCGCGCCGGACCACCACCACCATCACCCCGACGACGAGCCCGACTCCAGGCGCACCCGCCTCCAGGGAGCCCCGTCGGCGGGTCCGCTCGACCCTCGAGAAGGAGCGCGTCGATGAGCGAGATCCTCTCACTGGACTTCATGCGACTGGCCCTCGTCGCCGCCCTGCTCGTCGGCATCGCGGCACCGCTCGTCGGGGTCTTCCTCGTGCAGCGGCGACTGTCCCTCATCGGTGACGGCATGGGCCACGTCGCCCTCGCCGGTGTCGCCGTCGGCCTGCTCACCGGTCAGGCACCGGTGCTGACGGCACTGCTGTTCGCGGTGGCCGCAGCGGTGGCCATCGAGCTGATCCGCAGCCGGGGCCGCACCAGCGGCGACATCGCCCTCGCCGTGATGTTCTACGGCGGCATCGCCGCCGGTGTGGTGATCATCGCGAAGTCACCGAGCAGCAGCCCGGCCAACCTCACGGCATACCTCTTCGGGGCGATCACGACCGCTGACCAGAACGACCTGTGGGTCTTCGCCGCTCTCACCGTCGTCGTGCTGCTCGCCACGTGGCTGCTGCGGCCGTGGTTGTTCGCCGTCGCCAACGACGAGGAGTACGCCCGCGCCAGCGGCCTGCCGGTGACGGCCCTCAACATCGCCCTGGCGATCCTCACCGCGGTGACGGTCGTCGTCTCCATGCGGGTCGTCGGGCTGCTCCTCATCAGCGCGCTGATGATCATCCCCAACGCCACCGCCCAGCTGTTGGGCCGCAGCTTCAAGGCGTCGGTCCGCTGGGCCGTCCTGGTCGGGGTCCTGTCCAGCGTCGGCGGCGTCATCGCCTCGTACTACGCGGAGACCCCCTCGGGGGGAACGATCGTCCTGCTCGCCATCGGTGCGTTCGTCGTCGTCGCCACGGTGAGCGCCCTGGGCGCCAAGGCCAGGGCGGCCCGTCACCGCCTCGCCGAGCGCCACGACCACGAGCACGGACCCGGTTGCGGCCACACGGCTCTGGCCCATGACGACCACGTCGACTACGTCCACGACGGCCACCGGCACGCGCCGCACGAGGGCCACTACGACGAGCACGCCCCCGATGGGCACGATGGGCACCACGGACACGACCGGCACCACGGACACGACCGCGACGACCACGCACCGAAGGAGACCGCACCGCGATGACCGGAGTCCAGGAACGTTCCCCCGAGACCACCTCCGTGGCTGCGGCCGAGGCCACCCAAGACGCCGGCCGCGACATGGGCCGGGACGCCGTCGAGGGCACCCGCCGGCCGACTCGCCAGCGGGCTGCGGTCGCGGCGGTGCTCGCCGACACCGGCGAGTTCCGTTCTGCCCAGGAGCTGCACGCGCTGCTGCGCGACGGCGGCGACAAGGTCGGCCTCGCCACCGTCTACCGCAACCTGCAGGCGATGGCCGCCGACGGCGAGATCGACATGCTGCGCACCGACGAGGGCGAGGCCGTCTACCGCGCCTGCTCGACCGGGCACCACCACCACCTCGTGTGCCGCGACTGCGGCCGCACCGTCGAGGTCGAGGGCCCGACCGTCGAGGCCTGGGCGACCAAGGTCAGCACCGCAGCACGGGTTCACCGACGTGCACCACACCCTCGAGATCTTCGGCACCTGCGCCGACTGCTCGCAGTAGTCAGCTGGTCGGGAGGTCCACCGCCGACGGCCACCCTTTCCGACCACGCCAAGTGATCACAGTGACGGCATGTTGCACTCAGGTCTGCTCCCGAACCACGCCAACTGATCACAGTGACGGCGTGCTGCCGACGAAACCCATGCCACGCAACACCGAGTGATCACAGTGACGCCTCCCTCGTACGGGCGTCGGGCTCAGGAGACGGGTCAGGCGGTCGGAAGGTCCACCGCGCCGCCGTACCGCCGGTCGCGCTCGGCATAGGTCTGGATCGCCTGCCACAGGTGACGCCGGTCGTAGTCGGGCCAGAGCGTGTCCTGGAAGACCATCTCGGCGTACGCGCTCTGCCACAGCAGGAAGTTGCTCGTGCGCTGCTCCCCAGACGAGCGCACGAACAGGTCGACGTCCGGCATGTCCGGCTCGGGCAGATGCCGGGCGATCGTCTTCTCGTCGATCGACCCCGGCTTGAGCTTGCCGCGCTGCACCTGCTCGGCGATGCGCTGCACCGCGTCGGCGATCTCCGCGCGGCCGCCGTAGTTGACGCAGAAGTAGAGCGTCAGCCCGGTGTTGTCCTTGGTGAGCTCCTGCGCGCTCTCCAGCTCCTTGATGACCGAGCCCCACAGCCGCGGCCGACGCCCGACCCAGCGCATCCGCACGCCCCACTCGTGGAGCTGGTCACGACGCCGGCGGATGACGTCGCGGTTGAACCCCATGAGGAAGCGCACCTCGTCGGGGCTGCGCTTCCAGTTCTCGGTCGAGAACGCGTACGCCGACAGGTGGGTCACGCCGATGTCGATGGCTCCTGCGACGACGTCGAGGAGCGCGGCCTCACCGGCCTCGTGACCCTTGGTGCGGGCAAGGCCCCTCTGGTTGGCCCAGCGGCCGTTGCCGTCCATGACCACAGCGACGTGGTGAGGCACGAGCTCCCTTGGGAGAGCTGGAGGTTGGGCCCCACTCTGGTGAGGGAAGGGCTTCGCGTATGCCGCGCTCACGCCTGCGCCGCCTGTGCTGCGGCATGCGCCTGGTCGACCTTGGCGACGGCGACAAGCGCCTCGTCGAGACTCGTCGTCGCGGCGGGCGGGACATCGGCCTCAGCCGCGGTCAGGGGCACGGCCGACCACGTCACGCGGGAGTGGGACGGGTTCACGGCATCAGGGTCTCGTCGGTCCACGAGGCGCAACGATCGCACACCACGCTCGAGGTGCCACTGCAGGAACGCACTCGCCAGACCGCTGCCCTCACGACGGTGGCGACCGCTGGAGGCATCCGCGATCGACCAGTCCCCCGCGAGCAGTGCAGCCAGGAGGGCCAGCGTCTCGGGCGCGGGCGCAGCGGAGCCCGGCGGGCGGCATACCGAGCACACGGTGCCTCCGGAAGCCAGGTTGAACGCACGGTGCGGGCCCGGTGCGCCGCACCGCGCACAGTCGTGGAAGCTCGGCGCCCAGCCGGCGACCGCGAGCGCCCGCAGGAGGTAGGCGTCGAGGACGAGACCGGGGTCGTGGGCACTCTCGGCCATGGAGCGCAGGGCTCCCTGGAGCAGGAGGTACTGCTGCAGGTTGGGCTCACGCTCCTCGGTCAGCCGATCAGCGGTCTCGAGCATCGCGGCGGCCGCGGTGTAGGTCGTGTAGTCACGGGCGAGGACGTCGCCCCAGGAGGCGAGCGACTCCGCCTGGGTCACGGTGTCGAGGTTGCGACCCTCGTAGCACTGGACGTCGACCATCATCGCCGGCTCGAGGCGGGCACCGAAGCGGCTCTTGGTGCGGCGGACGCCCTTGCCGACGACGCGGACCTTGCCCAGCCCGCGAGTGAGGAGGGTGACGATGCGATCGGCCTCGCCCAGCTTCTGGGTGCGCAGGACGATGCCTTCGTCGCGGTACAGGGGCATGGACCCATTGTCTCCCACCGGGCACGGGAGCCCGGGAGGCGGTGCCGTCGCCGCACCGGGGCCGTCGCCGCACGGTTGCCGTAACCTCGCCGCCCATGACCGACCTGGCAGGTACCCCTCACGACTGGCGACAGGACAGGGTGGGCGCGGCCCTGCGCGGAGAGAACCCCACGGTGCTGCGGCAGCTGGGTGCGGGGTTCGCGGTGATGGGTGACGTGCAGTTCCTCCCCGGCTACTGCGTGCTCATCACCGACACCCCCGGTGTCGACCGGCTCACCGACCTCCCACGGCCCCGGCGGATCGAGTTCCTCGCCGGGGAGCATCGAGCTAGACCGCCTCGTCGAGACGACGCGGCTGCTCGCCCGGTCCGCCACGCAGCATCGCGCAACATAGGACAGGTGTTCGAATGCGCGATATGCTCGCCCCATGGCCATGGCACTGCAGGGGTCCCTCCTCGACACCGCCGACGAGATCGAGCTGCACGGGCTCGACAGCCGCCTGACGCGCACCGAGCTCACCCGCGGCGCGTGGGTCGACTACCGACCGGGCTGGCTGAGCGGCGCCGAACAGCTCTTCGACGCGCTGCACCACGACGTCCCTTGGTACGCCGAGAAGCGCGAGATGTACGACCGGATCGTCGACACCCCTCGCCTGCTCAAGTTCTACGCCGAGGGTGAGCAGCTCCCCCACCGCATCCTCACCGACGCCCGCGACCAGCTCAGCCACTGGTATGCGGCGGAGCTGGGTGAGCGGTTCGTCAGCGCCGGCATGTGCCTCTACCGCGACGGCCGCGACTCCGTAGCGTGGCACGGCGACCGCATCGGGCGCTCCAAGGACCAGGACACGATGGTCGCGATCTTGTCCATCGGGTCGGCGCGGTCCCTCATGCTCCGCCCACGGGGCGGCGGCGAGTCGGTCGGGTTCTCACTGGGCCACGGCGACCTCGTCGTCATGGGTGGCTCGTGCCAGCGCACCTGGGACCACGCCATACCGAAGACCAGGACGCCGTCGGGCCACGCATCTCGATCCAGTTCCGCCCGCGCGGGGTTCGCTGACGCTACCGACGTGCAGTGGCGGCGGATGCCCGAGAGCACCCGGCCCGGGCCACCGGTGACGACCGGCCACTGCACGTCGGTGCGTTGTCAGTCCTGCTGGCGCAGGGCGCGGTTGACCGCGGACAGCACCGCGGTGAGCGAGGCCTTGACGATCGAGCTGTGCAGCCCGACACCCCACAGGACCCGGTCGCCGACGGCGCACTCGACGTACGCAGCCGCGCGGGCGTCGCCACCCGAGGACAAGGCGTGCTCGGCGTAGTCGAGGACCCGGACGTCGACGCCCACCGTCGACAGTGCGTCGATGAACGCCGCGATGGGGCCGTTGCCGGAGCCTTCGATCGTCACCTCGACGCCGTTGTCGAGCATGGTGGCGACGATGCGGTCGGCACCGCCGGCCTGGCTCTCGAGCGCGTGGCTGACCGGGGTGAACCGTCCCCACGCGTTGGCCGCCCCGTCGACCGCCGGCAGGTACTCGTCCTGGAAGACGCTCCACAGCTGGGCCGGGCTGACCTCGCCGCCCTCGGTGTCGGTCTTGGCCTGGACGACGCCGCTGAACTCGATCTGCAGGCGACGCGGCAGGTCGAGCTGGTGCTCGGCCTTGAGGATGTAGGCGACCCCGCCCTTGCCGGACTGGCTGTTGACGCGGACGACGGCCTCGTAGGACCGGCCGACGTCGTGCGGGTCGATGGGCAGGTAGGGCACGCCCCAGACGAGCTCGTCGATCGGCTTGCCCGAGGAGGCCACCTGGCGCTCCATGTCCTCGAAGCCCTTCTTGATCGCGTCCTGGTGCGAGCCGGAGAACGCCGTGAAGACGAGGTCGCCGCCCCACGGGTGGCGCTCGGCGACGGGCAGCTGGTTGCAGTGCTCAACGGTCCGGCGGATCTCGTCGAGGTCGGAGAAGTCGATCTGCGGGTCGATGCCCTGGCTGAACAGGTTCATGCCGAGGGTGACCAGGTCGACGTTGCCGGTGCGCTCACCGTTGCCGAACAGGCAGCCCTCGATGCGGTCGGCGCCGGCGAGGTAGCCCAGCTCGGCCGCCGCGACACCGGTCCCTCGGTCGTTGTGCGGGTGCAGGGACACGACGATGGACTCACGCCGTTCGAGGTGGCGGACCATCCACTCGATCGAGTCGGCGTAGACGTTGGGCGTCGCCATCTCCACGGTCGCAGGGAGGTTGATGATCATCTTGTGGTCCGGCGTCGGGTCGATGACGTCGGCGACCTCGTTGCAGATCCGCACGGCGAACTCGAGCTCGGTGCCGGTGTAGGACTCGGGGCTGTACTCGTAGTAGACGACCGTGTCGGGGATGGTCTCCTCGAGCTTGCGGCACAGCCGGGCACCCTGAACGGCGATGTCGACGATGCCGTCCTGGTCGAGCCCGAAGACCACGCGACGTTGCAGCACCGAGGTCGAGTTGTAGAAGTGGACGATGGCCTGCTTGGCGCCACGGATCGCGTCGAAGGTGCGCTCGATCAGGTGGTCGCGACACTGGGTCAGGACCTGGATCGTCACGTCGTCGGGGATCATGTCGTCCTCGATGAGCATGCGCACGAAGTCGAAGTCCGTCTGGCTCGCCGACGGGAACCCGACCTCGATCTCCTTGTAGCCCATCCGCACGAGCAGCTCGAACATCCGCTTCTTGCGGTCCGGGCTCATCGGGTCGATGAGGGCCTGGTTGCCGTCGCGCAGGTCGACGGCGCACCACCGCGGCGCCTTCTCGAGCACCTTCGTCGGCCAGGTGCGGTCGGGAAGATCGACCACGATCTGGTCCTGGAAGGGGACGTACTTCGCTACCGGCATCCCGGACGGCTGCTGGGGATGAATCATGTTCTCTCGCCTATCGATTCGTTGCTGGGTGGTTCAGACAGAACCTCAGCCAGGGCAACGCTACTCCGCGACGAGGGGCGGCTGATCGGTCAGGCCCCGCCGCGGCGGCGAAGAAGGAGGCGCGAGAAACGCACAAGTCGAGGGTATGCCGCGTGCGCGCCATACGTCCATCGCGGCCGCCGCTCGGCCCACGATCCGGACGCTCAGCTCGCGGCCCAGCCCTCGTCGAAGATGCCCGAGTAGGCGTTGAGCGCCGGCTGGCCGCCGAGGTGGGCGTAGAGCACGGTGGAGTCGCGCGGGATCTCACCGGACGTCACGAGGTCGACCAGGCCGGCCATCGACTTCCCCTCGTAGACGGGGTCGATGATCATGCCCTCGAGCCGCCCGCTCAGCCGGATCGCCTCGATCGTCGACTCGACCGGGATGCCGTAGAGGTCGCCGGCCCACCCCTCGAGCACGCGTGACCTCGTCCTCGCGCAGTGTCGCGGCCGAGACCGATGAGGTCGGCGGTGTGCTGGGCGATCCGACGCACCTGGTCGCGCGTCTTGTCGATGGTCGCGGACGCGTCGATGCCCGATCACGCGGCGCGGGCGGCCGCCGGCGTCCTCGAGCGCGGCGAACCCGGCGATCATCCCGGCGTGGGTCGAGCCGGTCACGGTGCAGACGACGACGGTGTCGAAGAAGACGCCGAGCTGCTGCTCCTGCTCGACCACCTCGTACGCCCAGTTCGCGAAGCCGAGCCCACCGAGGTGGTGCTCGCTGGCGCCTGCCGGGATGCCGTACGGCGTGCCGCCGGACTCCTCCACCTCGCGCAGCGCGTCCTCCCACGACGAACGGATGCCGATGTCGAAGCCGTGCGGGTCGAGGCGGGCGTCGGCACCCATGATCCGCGACAGCAGGATGTTGCCGACCTTGTCGTTCACCGGGTCGTCCCAGTCCACCCACTTCTCCTGGACGAGCCGGCACTTCAGCCCGAGGTGCGCGGCGACGGCAGCGACCTGACGGGTGTGGTTGGACTGGTATCCACCGATGGACACGAGGGTGTCGGCGCCCGAGGCGAGGACGTCCGGGACGATGTACTCCAGCTTGCGAGTCTTGTTGCCACCAAAGGCCAGACCGCTGTTGACGTCCTCGCGCTTGGCCCAGACCTGGGCGCCACCGAGGTGTTCGGTGAGGCGGGCGAGGCGGTGCACCGGGCTCGGCCCGAAAGTCAGGGGGTGGCGCGGGAAGTCGTGGATCGACACGGTCAGTCTCCTTGTGGTGCAGCGTCGGTGGGGTGGGTGGCGGCGTCGCCAGCAGGGTCGTCGGACAGGGAGTCGAGCAGGGGTTCGAGGGTCTGCCACGTCTCGAACGACACCTGCGCCGCGTCCTCGACCTCGCCCCGCTCGCAGAGGTCGATGAGCCGCGCGTGCAGGGCGACCGAGCCACGGCCCGCGAGTGAGGCGAAACGCAACCGCTCCACCCGCCGCAGCACCGGGGTGTACTGGTCGAGGACCGTCACGATCGCGCTGTTGTCGGCCGCATCGACCGGTATGGCGTGCAGCTCGTCGTCCGCCTCCAGCGCGGCGTCCGGATCCCCTGCCGCCAGCGCCTCCGCGAACCGGGCGTTGGCCGCGCGCATCCGTGAAAGGTCGTCGTCCGTCAGCATGGCGACGGCCTCGCGCACCGCGAGCTCGTGCATCGCCGCGACCACGGCTTGGGCGTCTCGTGCGGCCTTGGCGTCGAGGGTGGCCACCGTGGTCGAGCGGCCGGGCTGGGCGGCGACGAGGCCAGCCTGCTGAAGCCGGAGCAACGCCTCCCGCACCGGCGTTCGGCTCACCCCCAGCCAGGCCGCCAGCTCCTGGTCGCGCAGCTGCTCGCCGGGTTGCAGGGTCCCGTCGACGATGGCGTCGCGCAGCCGGCGGTGGACGTCGTCCCGCAGCAGCGCCCGTCCGGGCGACGACGAGACAGTTATCGAGATGGGAACCGGCACGCGATATATTGCATATCAGGGAATCGACCCTGTCAACCTCGTGCCATCTGCGGCTCGAGGTCCTCGATGCTCCGCGTGGAGATGACCGGCGACCACAGGAGCCACCCGACCGACAGTGACCCGCCGACAGCGGCCACCACCATCGTCGGCGCGATCCCGATCCACTCCCCCATCAGGCCACCGATGATCGCTCCAGCAGGGCGGATCCCGTAGTTCACCGACGAGAAGGCACCGGTCACCCGGCTGCGGATGCCGTCCGGGGTGACGGCAGTCATCAGCGCGTTGAGCGGGATGTCGAGGCACATCACCCCCACGCCGGAGACGAACTCGACGAGCGCGATGACCGCAGCCCGTGACCAGGTCGGACCCTGCGCCAGCGGCATGAGCGCGAAGGGCGCCGAGAAGACGACCGCACCCGTGGCGATGGTCCACCCGAGCCCGATCCGGCGAGACAGCGGACCGGCGACCACGGTGCCGACCAGACCACCGGTCGCACCGATCCCCAGCGCCACCCCGATGAGGCCGGCCGAGAGACCGAGCTCGCGACTCGCATACAGGACGACGAGGGTGCCGGCCATGAGGTTGAACAGGTTGATCGTCGTCGCGCAGGCGAGGGAGGCGCGCAGGTAGGGGTTCGTCAACACGAGGGTCATCCCGTCGCGGGCGCGCCGCAGCAGGCTCGAGCCGTCAGCCCCCTCGACCGGCAGGTCGGGCACCTTCACCCGGCCGATGAGGACCGCCGAGATCGCGAAGGTGATCGCATCCACGAGCATCGCCACCGGCGCGGTGACCGCCTGGATCAGCGCGCCTGCCACGGCGGGCCCGGCGACGAAGGAGGCCGACCGCGTGGCACTCAGCAGGCTGTTCGCCTCGACGAACTGGTCGCGCCTGACCAGTCCGACGAAGAAGCTGGGGTAGGACGTCTGGTAGAGCACCTGGCCGAGTCCGGCCAGCAGGGCCACGACGAAGAGCTGGGTCAACGTGATGGCGCCGAGGACGTGGGCGACGGGCAGGGAGAGCAGCACCAGGCAGCGCAGGACGTCGGCGAGGATGAGCAGCCGTCGCTTCCGCGCGTGCTGGTCCACCCACGCGCCGATCAGCAGGGAGAGCACGTTCGGTGCCCACACGGCGGCCGTGAGCAGTCCCACCGTGGAGGCGCCCGCGTGCAGCGTGGTCACCGCGATGAGCGGGACTGCGAGCTCGGTGATCCGGTCACCGAACTGCGAGATCCCTTGCCCGGCCCAGTAGGTCGCAAACCTCCGGTCGCGCCACAGGGGCGTCGAGCTCACTCCTGGTCCCCTACTTGGGAGGTGGGGGCTTCAGGGAGGACATAACGCAGCAGCCGGACGGCGCGCGCGCCCGGCACCGTCTCGCCGGAGGACTTGCGAAGCACGTATGGCGCGAGGACCTCCTCGATGGCCGCCTCGATGCGCTCCACCTCGGCGGCGGTCGCGACGATCGTCGTGTTGGACAGCCCTGCCGCGCGCCGCCACTCGTCCTCGAGCAACGGCTCGACCTCGTGCGACCACCGCTCGGGCAGGTCTCGCGCCTGGTCGAACATCATCCGTGAGAGGAGTGCGGCGGCATCGCGCCCGGCGTCGTCCGAGGGCGGGGTGAACCGGAACCCGCGCCCCACGGCCTCCCACCACCGTTGTCGTCCGTCCGACTCCACCGCGGCGTCCCTGACCAACCCGTGCTCGGCCAGGTGTCGCAGGTGCCAGCTGGTCACCGAAGGCGTCGCGCCCACCTGCGGCCCGAGCGCGGTCGCGGTGCTGGGCCCGGCCTTCTGCAACCGGCTGAGGATGGCCAGCCGGGTCGGGTGGGCCAGCGCGCGCATACCGCGGGGCGTCAGCTCGACGTCGTCGTAGGGGTTGGCCATCACGCACCTCGATGTGAGAGAACTGTTTCGAGAGAACACTCTCACGTTTGCTCATCGGAGACCAGACCCGGAATTCGCGTGCAGGCCAGCTCCCAGATCGCCACCATGGTCGGCATGAACCTCCCCGACGGACTCGCCTGCCGCCCCCTCGAGATGTCGGACGCCCACGCGGTGTACGAGCTGTTCGCCGCTGCCGAGCTCGCCGACACCGGTGAGGTGGCCGTCGAGCCCGAGGACATCGAGGGCGACTGGCAGCGACCGAGCTTCGACCTGGCGCAGGAGAGCATCGGGGTCTTCGAGGGTTCGAGGCTGGTCGCGGCCGCCGAGGTGTACAAGACCCGTCGCGCGGAGGCGACGGTGCACCCCGACCACCGGGGCCGCGGCACAGGCACCTGGTTGGCGCGGTGGGTCGAGGACTGCTCGCGGCGACGCGGCGGCCACCTGGTCGGCCAGACGGTTCTGCTCGGCAGCTCAGGGGAACGCCTCTTCCGGTCGCTCGGGTACCGCCACGGGTGGCAGTCCTGGGTGCTCGTCGTGCCCGAAGGGGCCACGATCGACCCCCAGCCACTCCCCCACGGCTACCGACTGCGAGACCTCGTGGTCGGCGAGGACGAGCACGCCGCGTTCCAGCTCGTCGAGGACGCGTTCAACGAGTGGCCCGACCGTCAGCCGAGCACGTTCGAGGACTGGGCGGCCAGCACCGTGCGACGGCCCGGGTTCGAGCCGTGGCAGATCCGGTCTCGCCGTGCGACGGCAACGGCACGCCGGTCGGGGTGGCGTTCACCATCGTGGCCGATGGGTGCGGGTACGTCGACCAGCTCGCGGTCCGGGCCGACCAGCGCGGCCGCGGCCTTGCCCGGGCGCTGCTCGTCGACGCCTTCGAGCGGGCCCGGGAGCACGGCGCCACCCGCAGCGAGCTGTCGACCGACTCACGGACAGGCGCACTGCCCCTCTACGAGCACGTAGGCATGCGGGTCACGAAGAACTACCAGCACTGGATGACCGACGTCTGATCCGTGAGCGGGGCCGCCCCTGACGGCCGAAGGGTGGCAAACGGCCCCCTCAGGGTGACCCGAGGGGGCCGTTTGCCACCCTTCGACCGAAGAGACGAGGGTCAGCGGCGCTTGAGCAGCTCCTCGGCGATCTGCACGGCATTGAGCGCGGCACCCTTGCGCAGGTTGTCACCGACGACGAACAGCACGAGTCCCTTGCCTGCCGGAGCGGCCTGGTCGGCACGAACGCGCCCGACGTAGACGTCATCGCGCCCGGCGGCATCCAGCGGGTTGGGCACATCGGCGACGACGACGCCGGGCGCCTTGGCCAACAGCTCGAGGGCCTCCTCGGGGCTGATCTCCCGGTCGAACTCCGCGTGGATCGCCAAGGAGTGCCCCGTGAACACCGGCACCCGGACGCACGTGCCCGAGACCAGGAGGTCGTCGATGTGCAGGATCTTGCGCGACTCGTTGCGGAGCTTCTGCTCCTCGTCGGTCTCGAGCGACCCGTCGTCGACGATCGACCCGGCGAGCGGGATCACGTTGAACCCCACGGGCACCGCGTAGACGTTGGGGGCCGGGATCGCGACCGACCGCCCGTCCAGGGCCAGGTCGGCCGGCTCGCCCGCGGCATACCCGCCGCGCAGCTGACCATCGAGCTCCTGCACGCCCTTGCCCCCGGAGCCGGACACGGCCTGGTATGACGCGACGGTGAGACGTACGAGACCGGCCTCGGTCGTGCAACGGCTTGAGCACCGGCATCGCAGCCATGGTGGTGCAGTTGGGGTTGGCGACGATGCCCTTGGGGATGGTGTCGAGGTCGTCGGCGTTGACCTCGCTCACGACGAGCGGGACCTCGGGGTCCTTGCGCCACGCGGAGGAGTTGTCGACGACGACGGCACCGGCGGCGGCGACCTTGGGCGCGAGCTCCTTGGAGGCCGCTCCACCGTTGGAGAACAGCGCGATGTCGATACCGGAGAAGTCAGCGGTCGCCGAGTCCTCGACGGTGATCTCCCCACCGGCCCACGGCAACGTCGTGCCGGCAGAGCGCGCCGACGCGAAGAACCTGATCTCGTCGACGGGGAACGCCCGCTCGGCAAGAAGTGCACGCATGACCGAGCCGACCTGTCCGGTGGCCCCGAAAACACCAATTCTCATGGGGCCAAGGATAGGTCGGCTCGGTCGTGCACCGGATCAGCGGCTCACGATGTGGCAGAACCCGCGCGTACTTCGGCAGCACCTGCGTGCACATCGGCAGTCTCGAGCTCGTCCTGGGCACCGCTGCCGGTCACCGGGGCGCTCGGGACCAGGTCGCCGACACCCTCGCCGGGAGCAGACTCCTCGTACGTCAGGGTGAAGTCGTCGCCGTGCTCGGTGACGCCCGCGACGACGGCCTGCTCGATGGCTGCCACCGCGTAGGCGCGCCGGACGATGAGCGGGTCGTTGCTGAGGTCCTTCACCAGGGCGATGGCCAAGCCGATCATGACGATGAGGAACGGCAGGGCCGCGACGATGGTGATGTTCTGCAGACCGGACAGTGCGTCCTCGCCACCGACCAGGAGCATGACCGCGGCAACGGCACCGGTGGCGGCTCCCCAGAAGATGACGGTCTTGCGGCTCGGCGCGAGGGTGCCGCGCTCGCTCAGCGTGCCCATGACGATCGAGGCGGCGTCGGCGCCGGACACGAAGAAGATCGCGACGAGGACCATGACGAGCACCGAGGTGATCGTCGACAGCGGCATGTGCGAGAGCATCTCGAAGAGGGTGCCCTCGGTCGACCCGGCGCCGGCGAGGTCCGTGCCACCGCGCTGCATGTCGATGCCTGCGCCACCGAAGATCGCGAACCACACGAGCGACACGACGCTCGGCACCAGGAGGACGCCGGTGACGAACTGGCGGATGGTGCGACCACGCGAGATGCGCGCGATGAACATGCCGACGAAGGGCGTCCAGCTCACCCACCAGGCCCAGTAGAAGATCGTCCAGCCCGCGAGCCACGTCTTCATGGCGTCGCCGCCCGCAGCATCGGTGCGCGCGGACATCATCGCGAGGTTCTGGAAGTAGCTGCCGACCTCGGTGGGGATGAGGTTGAGGATGAAGACCGTCGGGCCGACGACGAAGACGAACACCGCGAGGGCCAGGGCCAGCACCATGTTGATGTTGGACAGCCACTGGATTCCCTTGGCCAGCCCGGAGACGGCCGAGAGGATGAACGCCACGGTCAGCACGGCGATGATGGCGACGAGCACCATGTTGCCCGCCTTGCCGATGCCGGCCACGATCGTCAGGCCGGAGCCGATCTGCAGGGCACCGAGGCCGAGCGAGGCGGCGGAGCCGAACAACGTGGCGAAGATCGCCAGCATGTCGATGACGCGACCGGCCGGACCAGCGGCGCGCTTCTCACCGAGCAGCGGTGCGAAGGCCGAGCTGATGAGCAGCGAACGACCCTTGCGGAAGACGCCGTACGCCACGGCGAGGCCGACGACCGCGTAGATGGCCCACGGGTGGAGCGTCCAGTGGAACAGCGTGGTGGCCATGGCGTTCTGCACGGCCTGGGGGTTGCCGGCCGCACCGGTGCCGGGCGGCGGCTTGACGAAGTGCGAGAGCGGCTCGGAGACGCCGTAGAACATCAGGCCGATGCCCATGCCCGCGGAGAACATCATCGCGATCCACGAGACCGTCTTGAACTCCGGCTCCTCGTCATCCCGGCCGAGCGGGATGCGCCCGTACTTGCTGGCGGCGAGCCAGATGACGAACAGCACGAAGCCCGAGGCCACGAGCGAGAACAGCCAGCCCATGTTGTGCACGACCCAGCCGAGGCCGGCACCCGAGGCCGAGCTCAGGGTGTCGGTGCTGAGGAATCCCCACAGCACGAACGCGATCGCGATCGCCGCGGTGACGCCGAAGACGATCGTGTCGACCTTCTGCGGCTCCTCAGCAGGGTGCTCATCGATGACGGGGTCGAGGGCAGGGTGAGGGGTGTCGAGGGCGTCGTTGTCGCCGGTGGCCGAGCCGGGTGCGGCCGGGCCGGTCTTGGTCAGTGTCGTGTCCACGTGGTGTAGGCGCCCTCTTTGGGGAGGGCGCCGCTCCTTCGCTGTTCTGGGTTAGTTGCGTATCAAAACCGTCGTTGGTCGACCGCCCACTGTGCCGAGAACACGTCCGAACAGCAAATCACCCCAGCGGGATTCGCTGGTGGTACGCGCGACTCCGTTGCACGACAACAACTTGCGGTATGTCGTGAGTCAGGACACACGCCCCGCTACGGTGAGCTGGTGGCTCAGAAACCGAGGCGTTGCAGCTGCTTGGGGTCGCGCTGCCAGTCCTTGGCGATCTTCACGTGCAGGTCGAGGTAGACCTTCTGACCGAGCAGCTCCTCGATCCCCTGACGGGCCGTGGTGCCCACCTCGCGCAGCCGCGAACCGCCACGGCCGATGATGATGGCCTTCTGCGACGACCGCTCGACGAACACGTTGACCCGGACGTCGAGCAGCGGCTTGTCTGCCGGCCGGCCCTCACGCTGGACCATCTCCTCGACGACGACGGCCAGCGAGTGCGGCAGCTCGTCACGAACCCCTTCGAGCGCGGCTTCGCGCACGAGCTCGGCGATCATGACCATCTGCGGCTCGTCGGTGAGGACACCCTCGGGGTACAGCGGTCCCGGTGACGTCGGCAGGTAGCTCGACAGGACCTCGGTGACCTCGCCGACCTGCGACCCGTCCACGGCCGAGCACGGGACGATCGCGTCCCACGAGCCGAGCTGGTCGATGGCGATGAGGTGCTCGGCGAGGCGCTGGCGGTCGACCCGGTCGGTCTTGGTGGCGATGGCCACGACCGGGCGCCGCTTGCCCTGCTGGATCTCCTTGAGCTCACGGGCGATGAACCCGTCACCCGGACCGATCTTCTGGTCGGCGGGCAGGCAGAACCCGATGACGTCGACCTCGAGCAGCGTCTCGCGGACGACGTCGTTGAGCCGCTCCCCGAGCAGGGTGCGCGGCTTGTGCAGCCCGGGGGTGTCGACCAGGACGAGCTGGGCCCGTTCGTTGGTGACGATCCCGCGGATCGTGTGCCGGGTGGTCTGCGGCTTCGAGGAGGTGATCGCGACCTTGTGCCCGACCATGGCGTTGGTCAAGGTGGACTTGCCCGCGTTGGGCCGCCCGACCAGGCAGGCGAACCCGGCCAGGTAGGGCTTCTCCCCCGCGCCGGACGCCTTCGCGTCGGACGTTGCGGCAGATGTCGCGTCCGCGGCATACCCCTCGGACGGACCGGTTCCACTGGTGGTCATGACACTCCCTCGCGCTCGGGTTCCACCGTAGTGGGCTCGGAGGTCCCCCCGTGCCCACCCTCGGGGTGGGCGGCGATGCGCTCGACGATCACCGAGGCGATCCGGTGCCTGCGCCCGGCCATGCGTTCGGCCGTCAGGGCGAGGCCGCACACCTCCGCCCGCGAGCCCACGATCGGCACGCGGCCGATGCTCTTGCCGATGAGGCCACCCACGGTGTCCACCTCGTCCTCGTCGATCTCGACGTCGAACAGGTCGGCCAGGTCGTCGATGTCCATCGTTGCCGGCACCCGGACCCTGCCGTCGCCGAGGTCCTCGGCACCCGGGGCCTCGCGGTCGTACTCGTCGGCGATCTCGCCCACGATCTCCTCGATGATGTCCTCGATCGTGACCAGCCCGGCTGTGCCGCCGTACTCGTCGACCACGACGGCGAAATGGCTCTGGTCGCGCTGCATCTCGCGCAGCAGGTCGTCGACCGGCTTGCTCTCGGGGACGTAGTGCATGGGGCGCATCTGGGTCGTCACGGGCAGCGATCCGGCTTCGTGGTCGGCGTTGACGCGACGCGCGACGTCCTTGAAGTACAGCAGCCCGAGGATGTCGTCGGACCCGTCGCCGACCACCGGGATGCGGGAGAACCCGGACCGCAGGAACAGCGACATCGCCGAGCGCAGCGTCTTCTCGCTGTTGACGGTGACCATGTCGGTGCGGGGCACCATCACCTCGCGGGCGACGGTGTCGCCGAGCTCGAAGACGGAGTGGATCATCTCGCGCTCGCCCGCCTCGATCACCGAGCTCTCCCCCGCCAGGTCGACGAGGTCGCGCAGCTCGGACTCGCTCTGGAACGGCCCGTCACGGTAGCCACGGCCCGGTGTGACGGCGTTGCCGAGGGCGATGAGGACGCGGGCGACCGGACCGAGGACCCGGCGCAGCCAGACGATCACCGGTGAGGCGATGAGGGCGACGGCATCGGAGTTCTGGCGTCCGAGGGTGCGCGGGGAGACCCCGACGACGACGAACGACACCAGCGCCATGACGCTGATCGCGATGAGCAGCGGCTTCCAGAAGCCGTCCACCAGGTCGACGACGCCGAGGGTGATGAGGACGGCGGTGGTGGCCTCGGCCACGACTCGCAGGAACGCCGTGACCGACAGGTATGCGGCGCTGTCACCGACGATGCGCATCAACGACGTGGAGCCGGGGCGCTTCTCGTCGAGCAGCTCGTGGGCGCGGACCCTGGACATCCGCCAGAGCGCGGCCTCGGCCGCGGACAGCAGGAAGGCGACCGCGATGCTGAGCAGCGCGGCCAGGACGAGTCTGGTCATCTCGGCACCATCAGGAGTCGGGTCGGCCACGGCCCGCGAGGAACGTCAGCAACAGCTGGCGCTGGAGCTCGAACATCTCGCGCTCCTCCTCGGGCTCTGCGTGGTCGTAGCCCAGCAGGTGCAGGATGCCGTGGGTGGTGAGGAGCAGCAGCTCCTCCTCGGTGGCATGACCCGCCTCGGCAGCCTGCTTCTGCGCGACGGACGGGCAGAGCACGATGTCGCCGAGGACACCTTCCTCCGGCTCCTCGCCGTCGCGGCCGGGTCGCAGCTCGTCCATCGGGAACGACATCACGTCCGTGGGACCCGGCAGGTCCATCCACTGGACGTGCAGGACCTCCATGGCTGCCTCGTCCACGAGGCGCAGGCACAGGTCGGCACCCGGGTGCACCCGCATCTCGCTCATGACGTACTTGCTCAGGGCCACCAGCTCGAGCTCGTCGAGCTGGTGGTCGGTCTCATTGAGAACGTCGACGCTCACGCTGTGCCCGCCCTCCCTGCTGACCGTGCGTCTCGCCCTCGAGGTCGTCCCAGCGGCCGTAGGCGTCGACGATGGCGCCGACGAGGCGGTGGCGGACGACGTCCTGCGGGGTGAGGAGGGAGAAGTGGATGTCGTCGACGCCCTCGAGGATGTCTCGCACCACGCGGAGGCCGGAGCGCGAGCCGTCGGGGAGGTCCACCTGGGTGACGTCACCGGTGACGACCATCTTCGAGCCGAAGCCCAGTCGCGTCAGGAACATCTTCATCTGCTCGGGCGAGGTGTTCTGCGCCTCGTCGAGGATGATGAACGCGTCGTTGAGCGTGCGTCCGCGCATGTAGGCCAGCGGAGCCACCTCGATGGTGCCGGCAGCCATGAGCCGCGGGATCGACTCGGGGTCGACCATGTCGTGCAGCGCGTCGTACAGCGGCCGCAGGTAGGGGTCGATCTTGTCGTTGAGCGTCCCCGGCAGGAACCCCAGCCGCTCACCCGCCTCGACCGCCGGGCGGGTCAGGATGATCCGGTTGACCTGCTTGGCCTGCAGGGCCTGGACCGCCTTGGCCATCGCGAGATAGGTCTTGCCGGTGCCGGCGGGGCCGATGCCGAAGACGACGGTGTGCTTGTCGATCGCGTCGACGTAGTGCTTCTGGTTCAGCGTCTTGGGGCGGATCGTGCGGCCCCGCGAGGAGACGATGTTCATCGTCAGCACGTCGGCGGGGCGCTCGGTGGTCTGCGCGCGCAGCATGCTGATGGACCGCTCGACGGCGTCGCGGTTCAGCGGCTGGCCACCCTCGATGACGAGGAGCAGCTCGTCGATGGTCCGCTCGGCCAGGGCCACCTCGGCGCTGGGCCCGGACAGGTGGAACTCGTTCCCGCGCACGTGGATCTCCAGCTGCGGGAAGGCGCGCTCCATGGTGCGGAGCAGCTCGTCGCGAGGTCCGAGAAGGGTGACCATCTGGACCTGGGCGGGGATCTCGACGGTGTGGATGGGCATGGGGTGGCCGCCGTCTGGCGTGCCCCCCGGCGTGGTCGGTTGATCGGCTTCAGGCATGGTCTGTCCAGTCTACGGTGCCGCTCAGCCGGGTGGCCACGTCATGGCCCGGCCGCCGAGCACGTGCAGGTGGGCGTGGAAGACGCTCTGCTGGGCATCGGCGCCGGTGTTGAACACCGTGCGGTAGCCGCTGCCGGCGATCCCCTCCTGCTCGGCGACGCTGGCGGCCGTCTCCATCACGGCCACGACGTCCGCCGGCTGCTCCGCGGCGAGCCCGGCGACGTCGGCGACGTGGTGCCGCGGGATGACCAGGACGTGCGTGGGCGCCTGCGGCTCGAGGTCTCGGAACGCCACCGTCGCCTCGTCCTCGTGGACGATCGTCGCCGGGATCTGGCCCGTCGCGATCTTGCAGAACAGGCAGTCGGGGTCGGTCGTGCGCGGCGCAGAGGCAGTCGGACCAGTCATGCAACCGAGCGTATCGGCGCGTCAACCTCCAGCGCCCGCTGCGCGTCAAGGGGGCGTGAGAACGTTGAGCGTGGTGAAGCGCGCCCCCGGCGGGGACCCCGGGTCCAGGCGCGGCGGTGAGGGCTCCGGTGCGACCGGGCCGGCTTCCGGTGCGCCGGCCGCCGACGTCGCCATCGCCGAGCTGTATGCCGCGCACTGGACCGGCCTGGTCCGCCTCGCGTGGCTCTTGCTGCGCGACGACCTCGCGGCCGAGGAGGTCGTGCAGGACGCCTTCATCGCGGTCCACCGTCGCTGGGACTCCCTGCGCAACCACGAGAGCGCTGCTGCCTACCTTCGCCGTGCCGTGGTCAACGGCGCGAGGTCCGGCCTGCGCCACCGCGGCGTCGAGGAGCGGTACCTGTCGCGCGAACAGGGTGAGCCCACGGCACACGGTCGGCGCAGCGAGGCGAGCGCGGAGGACCGTGCCCTCGATGCAGAGGCCACCAGCTCCATGATCGTGGCGCTCGGCCGGTTGCCCCAGCGCCAGAGAGAGGTCCTGACCATGCGCTACTACCTCGACCTGAGCGAGGCCGAGATCGCCGACGCCCTCGGCATCTCCGCCGGCTCGGTCAAGGCCCACGCCCACCGCGGGCTCGCCTCCCTGCGCGACCGGATGGAGACGTCGTCATGAGCGACCGGACCGACTTCCTGCACCCCGACTACGAGCCGGGCGAGTTCGACCGCGTGGAGCGCGAGCTGCGCCGGTCGTTGACCCAGGAGGCGAGCGCCGTCCGTCCGGCCGACCGCCTCGACACGATCCTGCACGAGGCCCGCACCGCCGGTCCGGTCACCGCGACCGGGGGCACCGGCGTGCGCCGCTGGCTCGTCCCGGCCGCCGCGGCTGCGGTGGTGGCCGCCATCGCCGGTGGGGTGTGGCTGTCCAACGAGGACCCCACCGTGACACCCGGCCCTCCCGCCGGCCGCCAGTCGGTGACCGTGCCGGTCCCGAGCGGCACCGCCAGCACCCCGTCAGCGTCCCCGTCGGCCACCGACCAGCCGACCACGGCCCCCTCGACGGGTACGAGCCCCTCGACCTCCGGCACCGGTCCCGGCGCCACCGCACCGGTCGCTCTCCCGGCGTACTTCGTCGGGCCCATCGGGGACGCGAAGCCCACGTACAAGCTGTTTCGCGAGTTCGTCGCCACACCGATGCCCGGCGACGCCACCAGCGTCGAACGTCTCGAGAAGTCGCTCGCCCTCGCCATGAACGCCCAGCCCTACTCCAACACCGACGGCTACCTGCAGCCGTGGTCGGGCACGACCGTCACCGCCGCTACGGTGGCCAACGACGTCATCGAGGTGCGGCTCAGCGGCCCGGGCGCCCCGGGGTTCACTCCCGAGGTCCAGCGGCTCGCGGTCCAGCAGCTGGTGTGGACCGCCGAGGCCGCTGTGGGCCGCGGCGCACTGCCGGTCCGGTTCGAGATCGAGGGTGGCCAGGCGAAGCTGTTCGGGTCGATCCCGACCGACCAGTCCTTCACGCGGCCCACGGCGGACGAGTCGTGGAAGGACCTGGCGCCCATCTGGGTCAGCGCACCGGCCCGCGACCAGGTGGTCCCCTCGACCGCACCCGTGAAGGTGCAGGGCGAGGCCAGCGTGTTCGAGGCGACGGTGGGCTGGGAGCTCACCAGGGCGGGTGGCGCCCCGGTCAGCAGGGGCAGCGCCATGGCGACGACCGGGGCACCGGGACGAGGCACCTACTCCTTCTCGCTCGGCTCGCTCCCATCCGGCACCTACACGGTCAAGGTGTATGCGGCGAGCCCCAAGGACGGGTCCGTCACCGGCCAGGACTCGGTCAGCTTCACCGTGAAGTAGCGCGCCCGAGAGCGGGCTCAACGCCGTGCTCGGCGGTTGAGGCTCAGCGCCAGCGTGCTGCGGCGCTGAGCACCGCGAGGGCGGCCGGTCCTGCGCTCGACGACCGCAGCACCGTCGGCCCGAGCCGGACCGTCAACGCCCCTGCGGCCTCGAGTGCCGCCACCTCCTCAGGCGTGATGCCTCCCTCGGGGCCGACGACGACCAGCACCTCACCGGTGTCGGGAACGTGTTGCGCAGCCAGGCTCTGCGTCGCGTCCTCGTGCAGCACGTATGCCGCCGTGGCAGCTCCGACGCGGGCGGCCAGGCCCTTGGTGGTGACCAGCTCGGCGACCACGGGCACCCGCGACCGGCGGGACTGCTTGGCCGCCGCGACGACCGCGGACTCCCACTTGCGCCGTGCCTTCTCGCCCCGGTCGCCACGCCACTGCACGATGCACCGGGCCGCCTGCCAGGGCACGACCTCGTCGACCCCGAACTCGGTAGCGGCCTCGACGGCCTGGTCGTCGCGGTCGCCCTTGGCCAGGGCCTGCACGAGGACGAACCTCGGCCGCGGCTCCTCCTCGACGGACAGCTCGGCGACGACGAGCTCGAGCTCGGCCTTTCCCGCATCCACGACGTCGCAGGTGGCCCGCAGCCCGGCACCGTCGGCGAGCAGCACCCGCTCACCGGGCCCGATACGTCGCACGGTCGCGGCGTGCCGCCCCTCGGCGCCGTCGAGCAGCACCCGGTCCCCGGGCCCCACCCCCGCGAGGAGGGAGGGGGCGACGAGGAAGAGGGGCAGCGTCATACGGGCAGCCTAGGGACGGGAGCGGGAACGGGCGGCGAGCCTCGCGGGGGCTACTTGGCCTTGAACGCGTCGCGCAGCTTGCCGAAGAGCCCGTTGTGGGCCGGGGTCATCCGGCCCTCGGGGCGCTCCTCGCCGCGCAGGGCCGCGAGCTGGTGCAGGAGGGCCTCCTGCTGCTCGTCCAGCTTGGTGGGGGTGAGGATCGTGGCGTGCACGATGAGGTCACCACGACCCCCTCCGCGCAGGTGGGTGACGCCGAGGCCACGCACGGTCGTCGCGTCGCCGGACTGGGTGCCGGGCTTGATCTCCAGCTCGTTGACACCGTCGAAGGTGTCGAGCTTGAGCGTCGTGCCGAGGGCACCGGCCGTCATCGGCAGCTCGACCGTGCAGTGCAGGTCGTCACCGCGGCGCTGGAAGGTCTGGTGCGGGCGGACCGCGACCTCGACGTAGAGGTCGCCGGCGGGGCCGCCACCCTGGCCGACCTCGCCCTCACCGGTGAGCTGGATGCGGGTGCCGGTGTCGACACCGGCGGGGACCTTGATCGTCAGCGTGCGGCGGGTGCGGACCCGACCGTCGCCGGAGCACTCGAAGCAGGGGCTGACGAGGACCTCGCCGTACCCCTGGCAGGTCATGCAGGGGCGGGTCGTCATGACCTGGCCGAGGAAGGACCGCTGCACCTGCTGGATCTCGCCGCGACCGGCGCAGACGTCACAGGTCCGGCGCGAGGTGCCGGGCTGGGCACCGTCGCCGTGGCAGGTCGAGCAGACGACCGCCGTCTCGACGGTCAGCTCCTTCTCGCCGCCGAACACCGCGTCCGACAGGTCGAGGTCGAGGCGGATCAGGGCGTCCTGGCCGCGACGCTGGCGCGAGCGCGGACCACGCTGGGTCTGCCCGGCACCGGCGCCGAAGAACGCGTCCATGATGTCGCTGAAGGAGAAGCCCTGGCCGAACCCCGCGGCGGAGCCGGCGTACGGGTCGGAACCCATGTCGTAGGAGCGCTTCTTCTCGGCGTCCGAGAGCACGTCGTAGGCCTGGGAGACCTTCTTGAACTGCTCCTCCGCCTCGGGGCTGGGGTTGACGTCCGGGTGCAGCCTGCGGGCCATCTTGCGGTAGGCCCGCTTGATGTCCTCCGCAGACGCGTCCTTGGAGACGCCGAGGTCCTGGTAGTAGTCGTTCAACGAGATTCCTTGTCAGTGGTACGTAGTCAGGAGTGCAGTGTCAGTGGCGCAGTGTCAGTGATGCATGACGTGCAGGTGGGACGGGGCGGCGACGGTGCTCGCCCGCGGGGATGCCGGGCGCGGTGCTCACTGCGCCAGGATCCGGGAGACGTACGTGGCGACTGCCCGCACCGACGCCATCGTCGTGGGGTAGTTCATGCGAGTCGGTCCGAGGACCCCGAGACCGGCGACCAGGTCGGACCCGGTGCCGTACTCGGTGGCCACGACCGAGGTGGACTGCAGCCCGGCGAAGGGGTTCTCGTGCCCGATGCGGACCGAGACGAGGTCGTTGGTCTCGCGGGCGGTGCCGAGCAGCTTGAGCAGGACGACGTGCTGCTCCAGCGCCTCGAGCACCGGGGCGATGCTCAGCGGGAAGTCGGTGCCGACGCGGGCGAGGTTGGAGGTGCCGGCGAGCACGACCCGCTCCTCACGCTCCTCGACCAGGGCGTCCTCCAGGGAGCGGACGACGGCGCGCACGAGGTCGCGGTCGTCGGGCTCGAACTCCTCGGGCAGGGACTCCAGCGAGACAGCGGCATCGACGAGCCGCTCCCCCACCGCACTGGCGTTGACCTTGGCGCGGATGAGCCCGAGGGTGGCCTCGCCCTCGCTCGTGGACAGGTCGTGGGTGGTCTCGATCACCCGCTGCTCGACGCGCCCGGTGTTGACGATGAGCACGATCATCAGGCGGGTCGCCCCCATCGGGACGAACTCGATGTGCCGCACCGAGGACCGCGTCAGGGACGGGTACTGCATGACCGCGACCTGGCGCGTCAGCGAGGCGAGCAGCCGCACCGTGCGGGCGACGACGTCGTCGAGGTCGACCGCCCCCTCGAGGAACTGCGCGATCGCCGAACGCTCGGCGGCCGACATCGGCTTGACCGAGCTGAGCCGGTCGACGAACAGCCGGTAGCCCGCGTCCGTGGGCACCCGGCCGGCGCTCGTGTGGGGAGCGGCGATCAGCCCCTCCTCCTCGAGCGCAGCCATGTCGTTGCGGACGGTGGCGGCGGAGACCCCGAGCTGGTGGCGCTCGAGCAGCGCCTTGGACCCCACGGGCTCCGAGGTCTCGACGTAGTCCTGCACGATCGCGCGCAGCACCGCGAGACGACGTTCCTCGCTCATCGGACACCTCCCTGCGGTCGGACTGGAGCAGACGGTTCCGGCGGTGGCGGGCGCCGCCGGATCTGCTGGCACTCATGCTCAGCGAGTGCCAAGTCTACGGTGTTCCCGGCCTCGGGGCCGCACCGGCGGCGCGTCCTCGCGGACGGCGGCGACCACGCGGCATACCCTGCGTCGGTGTCCGACCGATATGGCTCCGATGTCCTCTCCGGCGACTGGAAGGTCCCCCCGCGGGGACGCTCCCGCGAGGTGGAGGCCGAGACCGGCCTGGTCGTCGAGGACGTCGACACCGGCTGGTGCGGCGCCGTCGTGCGCGTCGAGAAGGCCGGCGGTATGCGGGTGGTGCACCTCGAGGACCGCCGTGGACGCACCAAGGGGTTCCCGATGGGGCCCGGCTTCCTGCTCGACGGGGCACCCGTGATCCTCACGCCGCCGACCGCGGCGGCGCGGGCCAGGCTCGCCGAGGCCAAGGCGGTCAGCTCGCGCACCGCATCGGGCTCACGGGCCGTCGAGGGAGCCAGGGCCAGGGTGGCCAGCGGTTCGCGCATCTTCGTCGAGGGACGCCACGACGCCGAGCTCGTCGAGAAGGTCTGGGGTGACGACCTGCGCATCGAGGGTGTCGTCGTGGAGATGCTCGACGGCGTCGACGACCTCGCCGGCGCCATCCGCGACTTCGCCCCCGGGCCCGGCCAGCGGATGGGGGTGCTCGTCGACCACCTCCTGCCCGGCACCAAGGAGGACAAGGTCGTCCAGGCCTGCCGCAAGGGGCCCGTATGCCGCGCACGTCAAGATCCTGGGCCACCCCTACGTCGACGTGTGGCAGTCGGTCCGGCCCGAGCGGCTCGGGCTGCAGCAGTGGCCGGTCATCCCCCGGGGCCAGTCGTGGAAGCACGGCATCTGCCACCACCTCGGCTGGCAGGCCGACAGCCAGGCCGACATCGCCCGGGCCTGGAAACAGATCCTCGGCACCGTGCGGTCGTACGCCGACCTCGAGCCGACCCTGCTGGCCAGTGTCGAGGAGCTCATCGACTTCGTCACCGAGCCCGGTCACTGAGCGGTTCGTACCGGTCCCGCCGGGTCCGCGTCGGGGTCGACCCTGACGCAGCCCTGACTCGCCCCTCGCCACACCCCGAAAGCCCTGTCCGCGGTGGCGGCGATGCGTTTCACTGGAGTCTCACCACCACGGAGGACACCATGACCGACCAGCCCCAGTACCCGCCGCGCGACGACCCGCAGCCCCCGGGACCGCCGCCCGTCTACGGCGCGCCCGCAGCCCCGTTGACGCCCCAGCAGGAGCGCAACTGGGCCACCCTGTCCCACGTCATCCCCCTCATCGCCATGGTCGTCAGCGCCGGCACCCTCGGGTTCGTCGGTTCCCTGGTCGTCTACCTGCTGTACAAGGACCGTGGCCCGTTCGTTCGCCAGCACTCGGCGAACTCGCTCAACATCCAGATCATCACCGGGATCGTGCTACTCATCTCGTTCCCGCTGATGCTGCTGCTCGTCGGCTTCCTGACCTACGGCCTGGCCCTGGTCTTCGCCCTGGTCGTGCACATCCTCGCTGCGGTCAAGGCCAACAACGGTGAGTGGTACACCCCCCCGTTCACCCCGGCCTTCGTGAAGTGACCTCGCTCTAGCGCAGACCCAGCAGTCGCCGCACCACGGTGTCCGCCAACAAGCGGCCCTGCCTCGTCAGCACCACCCGCTGACGGCGCAGGGCCGCCGGCGCGTCCACGAGCTCGTCCGCGATCAGACCGGCCACCGCGATCCGCCCCTCGGGCTGCAGGTCGTCGATCGGCAGCCCTTCGACCAGACGCACCCCGAGCAGGACGCGCTCGTCGTACCGCTGCTCGTCGGTCAGCGTCTCCCGACCGTGCGCGGGGCTCGTGCCGGCACCCACGCGGGCGGCATACGCGTTGGGGTGCTTGACGTTCCACCACCGCACTCCCCCGACGTGGCTGTGCGCGCCGGGTCCGACTCCCCACCAGTTGCCGTCGGCCCAGTAGCCCTCGTTGTGGCGGCAGCGGGCGTCCTCGCGGGTCGCCCAGTTGCTCACCTCGTACCAGCCGTAGCCGGCCGCGGCGAGGTGCTCGTCGGCGATCTCGTACTTCGTGGCCTCGTCGTCGTCCTCGGGCGCCGGCACCTGGCCGCGCCGGACCTGGGCCGCGAGCTTCGTGCCGTCCTCGACGACGAGGGCGTAGGCCGAGACGTGGTCGGGCGCGAGGTCGGTGGCCGTGCGCAGGCTGGTGCGCCAGTCGTCGAGGCTCTCCCCCGGCGTGCCGTAGATGAGGTCGAGGCTGACCTGCAGGCCAGCGGCCCGGGCTGCGTCCACGGCGCGGGAGACATTGGCGGGGTCGTGGGTGCGTTCGAGCGTGCGCAGCACGTGCGGGACGGCCGACTGCATGCCGAGGGAGACCCGGGTGAACCCGGCGTCGGCCAGCACCTGCAGGCCCTCGGGGGTGACGGAGTCGGGGTTGGCCTCGGTCGTCACCTCGGCGTCATCAGCCAGCCCGAACCTGTCGCGGACCCCGGTCAGCATCGCCGCGAGGTCGGTGGCGGCGAGCATGGTGGGGGTGCCCCCGCCGACGAAGACCGTCTGCACCTTCGGCGCGCCCCCGTCGAGGACCGAGGCAGCGAGGTCGAGCTCACGGACCGCGGCACCGGCGAACGTCGCCACGCTCGCGCCGTCGTTGCCGAGCTCGGTCAGGGTGTAGGTGTTGAAGTCGCAGTAGCCGCAACGCACCGAGCAGAACGGCACGTGCAGGTAGATCCCGAACGGCCGGGACGGCAGGGTCGCCAGTGCCGACTCGGGCAGGAGGCCGTCGGCGGGGGCAGGGTCGCCGTCGGGCAGGGCACTGGGCATGCCGCCATCCTCTCAGCCGTCGCCAGGGCTACCGTCGTCGGATGCGCCACCTCTCCGACGCCGACGTCGAGGCCCTGCTGCCCGCCCCGCTCGAGACGGTACGGCTCGTGCGCGAGGCGCTGGGCGCACTCTCGAGGGGCGAGGCGGAGGTGCCGCCCAAACCCACGGTCCACGCGGCTGGTGGCGCGTTCGCGAATGCTATGCCCGCGGCATACCCGGGACGAAAGTTGTTGGGCTGCAAGTGGATCAGCATCTTCCCCAACAACCCCGCCCGCGGGCTCCCCACGGCGAGCGGGCTCATGGTGGTGAACGACGGGGAGACGGGCGTACCGCGCGCGGTGATGTCAGCGGGTGCACTCACCGCTGCCCGGACCGCAGCCGTCAGCGGCGCCTGCGTCGCGTCCCTGGCCTCCCCGGGCGCTCGCGTCGCCTTTACGGGCGCCGGTGTCCAGGCGCGCACGCACCTGCTGGTCCTCGCCGCGCTCGGCCACCACGACGTCACGGTCTACGCCCGCCGGGCCCGGGCCCGGGACGAGCTGCTCGCCTGGGTGAGCGAGCACGTGCCGCAGGTCGACCTGCAGGTGACCGGCGACCCGCGCGAAGCGGTCAGCGGCCGGCCGGTGGTCATCACCGCCCTGTCCATCGGGCTGTCGGGGGCTGAGCTCGAGCCCAGCTGGGTCGCCGACGACGCGCTGGTGCTGCCGCTGGACTACGCCAGCTCGGTGGGGCCGACCCTCGCCCGTGAGGCCACGCTCGCGGCCGACCACCTCCCACAGTTCGAGGCGGTCCGGGCGGCAGGGGCCCTGGGCGACTACCCGATGGCGACGCGGTGGACGGGCGAGCTGCTCGACGGCCCGCTTCCCGCCGGGCGCGTCATCTGCCAGAACCTCGGCAACGGGCTCAGCGACCTGGTGGTCGCCGCTGCGGTCGCCGACGCAGCCGAGGCGCAGGACGCCGGACACCTGCTGGCCGCCGGGCCCGCGTAGGGTCCAAGGGTGAGAACCTCCCGCTGGATCGACCTCGACGGCGTCGTCAACATGCGTGACGTCGGCGGCCTGCCCACCACCGACGGGGGCACCGTCGCGACCGGGCGGCTGCTGCGGTCGGACAACCTCCAGGACCTGAGCGAGGCCGACGTCGAGCACCTCGTGCAGGTCGTCGGCGTCAGCGACATCGTCGACCTGCGCAGCAACATCGAGGTCCACATCGAAGGCCCCGCACCGCTGCAGGTCCGTGGGCTCGCCACCCACCACCGCCACTCGCTGTTCCGCGACGACGAGCGGGAGATCACCGCCGAGGACGCCCTCGTCCTCCCGTGGTCGAAGAAGAACCAGCAGGCCGCGGACGCCCGGCCGCGACTCGATGACGACTACTGGGCCAGCCACTACCTCGGCTACCTCGCCGACCGCCCCGACTCGATCCTCGGTGCGCTCGCGGTCATCGCCCGGGCTCCGGGCGCGACGATCGTGCACTGCGCCGCCGGGAAGGACCGCACCGGCACCGTCGTCGGGCTCGCCCTGTCCGTCGCGGGGGTGTCCGACGAGGACGTCGTCGCCGACTACGTCGCCACCGGCGAGCGGATCGAGCAGATCGTCGGGCGGCTGATGGCCCGCCCGGCCTACGGCGAGGTGATGAAGGACCAGCCGATGGACCACCACCGTCCCAAGCCCGAGACGATGTCGCGCATCCTCGCCGTGCTCACCGAGCGCCACGGCGGGGCCGGCGGCTGGCTGCAGGACCAGGGCTGGAGCAGCGACCAGGTCGACGAGCTCCGCGGCCACCTGCGCGCATGAGCACGGACAACACCGACGCCACCGGCCGCGACGGGTCGACCGACGATGCCCGGCCCCGCGGACGACGCCGCGCCATGCGCGTCCTGCTCGTCGACGACCGCGACCGCCTGCTGCTCTTCCACGACAGCGACCCGGGGATGTCGCCGGTGCCGCAGTGGTGGATCACGCCCGGCGGCGGCGTGGAGACCGGGGAGTCCGACCGACAGGCCGCCGTGCGTGAGCTCTTCGAGGAGACCGGCGCCGAAGTCGCGGGCGACGCGCTCGTCGGCCCGCTCGCGACGCGCGTCGTCGTGCACGGCTACAGCGACGTCGTCACCACGCAGGACGAGGCGTTCTGGTTCGTCCGCGTTCCGGCGTTCGAGGTGAGCACCGTCGGGCACACCGACCAGGAGCTGCTCACCATGACGGCGCACCGCTGGTGGACCCGTGAGGATCTCGCCTCCACCAACGACGAGGTCTGGCCGCGCGACATCCTTGAGCTGTGGGCGCTCGCTGAGACCGCCGTGGCCACCGGCGTCACGGCACCACCGCTGGACCTCGGCACCGTCGAGGAGTCCACGGTCCCCGTCTGAGGCGGCACCGCGCCATACGCGGGGTGCACTCGCCCGGCCGTTGCCGGGACCTCGCCTCAGCGAGCCGGCTTGTCGGTCACCCAGAGGCGGATGGTGCCCTCGACCACGGCGGTACCGTCGGCTCGCGTCGCGACCACGTGCACGGGCACCTCCGTGTCCCCGGGCCGCGCCCAGTCGGCCGGGTCGGTGGTGGCCACGCAGGTGATGTCGGTCGTCGCCTTCGCGGCGTAGTCGACCTCCATGCCGCGGGGTATCCAGCGGCGGTGCGCCGGGATGGTCGCCTCGGCCAGGGCGCCCATCGCCGCCTCGAGCCCGTTGCAGATGGCGATGACGTGGACCGTGCCGAGGTGGTTCTGCACCCGACGCCGCTTGCGGATGGTCAGCTCGGCCCGGTTCGGTCCGAGCTCGACGAACCGTGGGCGGGCAGTGCGGAAGTACGGCGCGGCCTGCTCGAAGACGAGCGAGAAGACCGTTCGGCCGCGTGGCAGCCTCGAGAGCCGTCGATATAGCGCGTAGGTGTCGACCATGCCGCGACATTACTGGCCGGTAACCCCGCGTTTGGGGGCCTGAAGGTGACGAGTGCGTCACCTTCAGGCCCCCAAACGCTGGGCTGGGTGGAAGTGCTACTTCTTCGCCTTCTCGCCGTCGTTGGACAGGGCTGCGATGAAGGCCTCCGGCGGGACCTCGACCGAGCCGATGTTCTTCATCCGCTTCTTGCCGGCCTTCTGCTTCTCCAGCAGCTTGCGCTTGCGGCTGATGTCACCGCCGTAGCACTTGGCCAGGACGTCCTTGCGGATCGCGCGGATGTTCTCGCGGGCGATGATCCGCGCACCGATGGCGGCCTGGATCGGCACCTCGAACTGCTGGCGCGGGATGAGGTCCTTGAGCTTGCTGGCCATCATCACGCCGTACGCGTAGGCCTTGTCCTTGTGGACGATCGAGGAGAACGCGTCCACGGTCTCGCCCTGCAGCAGGATGTCGACCTTGACGAGGTCGGCCTCCTGCTCGCCATCGGGTTCGTAGTCCAGCGACGCATACCCGCGGGTGCGCGACTTGAGCTGGTCGAAGAAGTCGAACACGATCTCGGCCAGCGGGAGCGTGTAGCGCATCTCGACACGGTCCTCGGAGAGGTAGTCCATCCCCCGCAGTGCCCCGCGCTTCTGCTGGCAGAGCTCCATCACGGCACCGATGAACTCGCTCGGCACGAGGATCGTGGCGCGCACGACCGGCTCGGTGACCGAGGAGACCTTGCCGTAGGGGTACTCGCTCGGGTTGGTGACCGTGAGGACCTTGCCGTCGTCCATCGTCACGTCGTAGACGACGTTGGGCAGGGTCGAGATGAGGTCGAGGTCGAACTCCCGCTCGAGGCGTTCGCGGACGATCTCGAGGTGGAGCATGCCGAGGAACCCGATGCGGAAACCGAACCCGAGGGCCGCGGACGTCTCCGGCTCGTAGACCAGGGCAGCGTCGTTGAGCTTGAGCTTGTCGAGGGCGTCGCGCAGGTCGGGGTAGTCCGAACCGTCGATCGGGTAGAGCCCCGAGAACACCATCGGCTTCGGGTCGCGGTAGCCGCCGAGCGCCTCCTTGGCCGGCTTGGCCGCGTTGGTGACGGTGTCACCGACCTTGGACTGGCGGACGTCCTTCACGCCGGTGATGAGGTAGCCCACCTCGCCGACACCGAGACCCTTGGCCGGCGCGGGCTCCGGTGAGCTGACACCGATCTCGAGCAGCTCGTGCGTCGCCTTGGTCGACATCATCGCGATCTTCTCGCGCGGGTTGAGGTTGCCGTCGATGACGCGCACGTAGGTCACGACGCCGCGGTAGGTGTCGTAGACCGAGTCGAAGATCATCGCGCGGGCCGGGGCGTCCGGGTCGCCGACCGGCGCCGGGAGCTGGCGCACGATCTGGTTGAGCAGCGGCTCGACACCCTCGCCGGTCTTGCCGGACACGCGCAGGCAGTCCTCGGGCTCGCAACCGATCAGGCCGGCCAGCTCCTCGGCGAACTTCTCCGGCTGGGCCGCAGGCAGGTCGATCTTGTTGAGGACCGGGATGATCGCGAGCTCGTTCTCCATGGCGAGGTAGAGGTTCGCCAGCGTCTGCGCCTCGATCCCCTGTGCCGCGTCGACGAGCAGCACGGCACCCTCGCACGCGGCGAGCGACCGCGACACCTCGTAGGTGAAGTCGACGTGCCCGGGGGTGTCGATCATGTTGAGCGCGTAGGTCGTCCCGTCGAGCTCCCACGGCATGCGTACGGCCTGGCTCTTGATCGTGATCCCGCGCTCGCGCTCGATGTCCATCTTGTCGAGGTACTGCGCGCGCATCGCCCGGCCGTCGACCACGCCGGTGACCTGGAGCATCCGGTCGGCCAGCGTCGACTTGCCGTGGTCGATGTGGGCGATGATGCTGAAGTTCCGGATCAGGTCCGGCGGCGTTGCGTGCGGCTGCAGCGCGGTGCGGGCCATCGGGGACACGGGTGTACTCGACCTCACGGGTGGGACGGCGGGGGACGGCTCATCCTCCCACGGACACGGCACTCCCCGTGACGCGACGGTTGGTCCGGCGGCCCGCGAGGCCCGAGGCCAGGGCGATGAACACACCGAGGACGGCGAGGATCGCCCCGAGCCGCGAGGGCCACTCGTAGCCCAGGCCCGCCGACAGGACGATCGAGCCGAGCCATGCGCCGAGGGCGTTGGCCAGGTTGAGCGTCGAGTGGTTGAGGGCCGCGGCCAGGGACTGACCCTCGTGCGCGACGTCCATCAGCCGCGTCTGGAGCATCGGCACGAGGGCGCTCGGGAGCAGTCCGAGCATGAAGACCGCGACGATCGCGAGCCACTTCGACTCGGCGACGGCCGGTCCGAACAGGGCGAGCATCACCGCGATCGTGCCCATGACGACGCAGATCCCCCGCAGCAGGCCCATCCGTGACACCGGGCCGGCAAGCATGGCGCCCACCGTCATGCCGATGCCGTACACCGCGAGGATCCAGGGGGATCGTGCCGCTGGAGAAGCCACCGAGCTCGGTCATCGTCGGCGAGATGTAGGAGAACGTCGCGAACATGCCACCGAAACCCACGGTCCCGACCGCGAGCGCGAACCACACCTGCGGCCGGCGCAGTGCCGTGAACTCCGAACGCATCGACGCACTACCGTCCGGCGGGGAGTGGGGCACCCAACGCCACACCGCGAGCACGGTGACGGCCGCGAGCACGGCCACGGCGGCATACGGCCACTGCCAGCCGTAGTCCTGACCGAGGCGGGTGGTCAGCGGGACGCCGACGATGTTGGCGACGGTCAGCCCGGTGATCATCATCGACACGGCCCACGTGCGGCGGTGCGCCGGGACGAGCGAGGCTGCGACGAGCGAGCCCACGCCGAAGTAGGCACCGTGCGGCAGACCGGAGAGGAAGCGGGCGCCCATGAGCAGGCCGTAGCTGGAGGCCAGCGCGGACAGGCCGTTGGCGATCGAGAAGCCGCCCATCAGCCACAGGAGCAGGCGCTTGCGCGGCATCTTCGAGCCGAGGGTGGCCAGGACGGGAGCGCCGACGACGACGCCAGCGGCATACGCCGAGACGACGTGGCCGGCCGTCGGGATGGAGATGCCCACACCCTTGGCGACCTCGGGCAGCAGGCCCATGGTGACGAACTCCGTCGTGCCGATGGCGAACCCACCGATCGCGAGCGCGAGCAGGGCGAGGTTGGTGTGCCGCGAGCGCACGATGGGCTCCACGGACGCGGGGATGACCTCAGCGGGCGCGGGCGGGGCGGACTCGATCACGGCGTTGCAACAGATGGTGCGGTGTGGCGCATTCCCCCACGGTCCCACGACACGTCCGCGCCTCGGTCCCGGGCACCAGCGGTCGAGACATAACATCGACCCCGGACGCAGACCACACCATCGAGGGGACCATGGCCGAGCAGATCCAGGCACCACACCTGAACCCGGGGCAGCAGCTCGAACTACCCGGGCACCGCCGCCGGGTGCGCTCGCACCTGCGCCACCCCCTCGAGAACCTCTGCCTCGTGCTGGTCATCATCGGGTCGTTCGTCGTCTGGTCGTTCTGCGTGTACGAGCTCACCTCGGCGGTCATCGACCAGCGCAGCCCGGACCCGTACGCCGTGATCCTTCTCGCCGCACCGGTCCTCGTGTACTTCCTGCGTGGCCAGCTCTACGCCCAGCAGCGACTCACCGGCGTCAAGATCAGCCCGACGCAGTACCCCGAGGCGTACCAGATGCTCCTCGACGCCTGCGCCCACTTCGGCCTGCCCAAGGTCCCGGACGCGTACGTCGTGCTCGGCAACGGCATGATCAACGCCGCCGCCTCGGGGCACGGCTTCCGCCGGTTCATCTTCCTCTACAGCGACCTGTTCGAGATCGGCGGCGAGGCCCGGCAGCCCGACGCCCTGCGCTTCGTCATCTCCCACGAGGTCGGCCACATCGCCGCCGGGCACACGAGCTACTGGCGGGTCGTGGCGATCAGCGGCGCCCAGTGGATCCCCTTCCTCGGGTCGACGCTGAGCCGCAGCCAGGAGTACACCGCCGACAACTTCGGCTACGCGGTCGTCCCGCACGGCAGCGCCTCGGCCATGTCCACGCTGGCGGCCGGCAAGTACCTCAACCGCACCGTCGACGTGAACGCGTTCGCCGACCGGGCCACCACGGAGAAGGGCTTCTTCGTGTGGCTGGTCAACGCCCTGGCCACCCACCCCGTGCTGGTCTGGCGCTCGCACGCCCTGCGCGACCGCCGTCGCCCGGGACGCCTCCTGTGGCGTCCACGGGCGCCATTCGTGACGGTGGAGGTCGACTACCACCGCACGTCGCGCCGACCCTCGTTCGAGGACCTGCCGCAGGGAGTACGGCGCCTGCTCGCCGACGTGGCCGGGTGCGCCATCTCGACGGCTCACCCACCGGTGACCTCCGGGTTCACGGGGGCGTTCGCGGCGCTGCTCGACCTGGCCGACGGCCGCCGCGTCTTCGCGAAGGCGGCTGGGCCATCGGCCCCGCACGCCAAGGTCGCCATCCCCCGGGAGGCGTTCGTGCTGCGCATCCTCGACGGCCGCGTCACCGCGCCCGTCCTCGTCGGCGCGGGTGCCGCGGACGACTGGGAGGCCATCGTCCTCGAAGCCATCGACGGCCGGCTGCCGGGCATCCCGTGGACCGGCTCCGACGTCGAGCGCGTGCACGACGCCTGCCTGGCCCTGGCGGCCTTCCCCACCGACGAGGTCGCCGGCCTCACGGACACGTCCCTGGCGGTGGACATCGGCGAGGACGTCGATGCCCTTGCCACGCTCGACGACCTCACGACCGGCCGACGAACGTGGCCTCGCGGCCCGCGGCCGCTGCCGTCAGAGGTGATGGCGCGGGTCGCGGCCCTGGCCCATCGGGCCGGCGAGCTGCTCGTCGGCCAGTCGCTCGTGCACTGCGACCTGCGCCCGGACAACCTCCTGGTCACCAATGACGGCGCGAGCGAGGATCGTCGACTGGAACTGGGTCACCCGTGGCCCGGTCTGGGCCGACTTCGTCAGCCTGTGGCCCCTGATGGCCCGCGACGGGATCGACGTCCACGGGCTCGCCACGTGGTCGCCGCTGACCCGCGACGCCGACCCCGACGCGATCGACGCGTTCCTGGCCGTCATTGCCGGATACATGCTCACCCAGTGCGAGCACCCGACCTTCAACACCACGCTCGGGGTCGTCCGCGACCACCAGCGCCTGATGGCGCAGGTGTTCCTCGACCTCCTCGTGGCGCGTCGCGGCTGGACCAGCTGACCTGCTGACCTCGTGGACTGCGGGCCTGCTGACGTGCTGGCCGGCGCCCTCGGGACGTCCACCCCGGTAGCGTGACGGCCATGGCGCGACGCGGACTCGGAGCACAGCTGGCACAGATCCTGGGGCGGGCAGTCCGTGAAGGCGCCCGCAGCCTGGGACGCCCCTCTCGCCCTTCCCGCCCCTCTGGGGCTTCTCGGGCTTCTCGCCCGGCGCAGTCCCCCGTCGCCGGCGGCGGATACCCGGGTGACTTCACCGGAGCCCCCGACCTGTCGTATGCAGCCAACCCCGACGGCCGCCCGGACCCCGGCGAGATCGTGTGGACCTGGGTGCCGTACGAGGAGGACCACAGCCAGGGCAAGGACCGGCCGGTGCTGCTCGTCGGTCACGACGGCGGCTGGCTGCTCGCCCTCATGCTCACGAGCAAGGACCACGACCGGGACGCCGCCCAGGAGGCGCGCAACGGCCGGCACTGGCAGGACATCGGGAGCGGCGCCTGGGACCGGCAGGGCCGCCCGAGCGAGGTGCGCCTGGACCGGGTCATCCGGGTGGACCCGGCGGCGGTCCGCCGCGAGGGCGCGACCCTCGACCGCACCACCTTCGACACGGTCGCCGCCGCGGTCCGCGCCCTGCGCTGAGGGCGCTGAGCGTCGCAGGGACGACCACGGGACTGCCGCCGGGCCGACACGGCCGCGGGACGACGAAGGGGCTCGGTCACCGTGCGGTGACCGGGCCCCTTCGCGATGTCAGGGACTCGATCAGATCGAGTTGGCCTTCTTCGCCATGGCCGACTTCTTGTTGGCGGCCTGGTTGGCGTGGATGACGCCCTTGCTCACGGCCTTGTCGAGCTTGGTCGAAGCAGCCTTGAGGGCCTCCTTCGCCGCGTCCTTGTCGCCCGCCGCAGCGGCCGTCTGGAACTTGCGGATCCAGGTCTTGAGCTCGCTCTTGACGGCCTTGTTGCGCTCGGTCGCCGAGCGGTTCGTCTTGATCCGCTTGAGCTGGGACTTGATGTTTGCCACGTGTGTCTCTCTTGTTTGGTCGGTGATTGCCGTTAGAGGGCGGCAGAAGCATCTCGGGACCGGGCGTGGGGCACCCGTGGTTGAGACGCTCTGGGTGGTGCTTGCATGCGCACACGACCATGCGCGCACGCGACGGGTAAATCTACCAGCGAGGGGCCCGCTCCCCCAAAACGTGGGTCCCCGCGCCTGCAGCGGTCACTGACCGTTGCGCGCGGAGGTGATGGTGAGGATGGCTCGCTCCACGGCGAAGACGGGGTCGCGGCCACCGCCCTTGACCTCGAAGTCGGCGAGGGCCACGGCCTGGATCGAGTCCGCCAGCCCTTCTGGGCCCCACCCCGCGAGGCCGCGCCGGGCCTTGTCGACCTGCCACGGCGCCATACCGAGGTCGCGCGCGACGTCGGCCGAGCGGCCCCTGCCGGCGGCACCCACCTTGACCAGCTGTCGCAGCTGCTGGGCGAGGACGGCGACGATGGGCACGGGGTCGACCCCGGTGGCGATCGCGTGCCGCAGCAGTCGAAGGGCCTCCCCCGCGTTGCCGGCGACCGCCGCGTCGGCGACGCGGAAGCCGGTCGCCTCGACCTTGCCGCCGTGGTACTTGGCCACGAGCTGCTCGTCGATGGTGCCGGTCGTGTCGGCGACGAGCTGCTGGCAGGCAGCGGCGAGCTCGCGGACGTCCTTGCCGACCGCCTCGATCAGGGCGCGCACCGCGTCCGGGGTGGCCTTGCGGCCGGCCCGGCGGAACTCGTGCATGGCGAAGTCGGTCTTGTCGCGGTCGGACTTGATGGCCGGCGCCTCGATGACCCGCGACTGCGACTTCTTGATGGTGTCGAGCACCTTCTTGCCGCGCTGCCCGGACTTGTGGGTGACCACCAGGGTGACATCGGGCTCCGGGGCGGCGAGGAAGGCGAGCAGGTCCTCCTGCAGCTCGTCGGGCGCCTCGTCGAGGTCGGCGACGACGATCGCCTTGGACCCGCCGAACAGCGACGGGCTGGCGTGCATGCCCAGGGCTCCGGGCTCATAGGTGGCCGCGTAGAGACGCACGACCTCCAGGTCGGGCTCACCCTGGCGCAGCTCGTCGAGGGTCGAGGTCAACGCACGGTCGGCGACGACCTGCTCCGGCCCGGTGATGAGCACGAGCGCCGGCACGGAGGTCGCGGTGGTGGTCACGCGCCCAGCCTGCCATGCCCCGGCGACACCCTTGCGCGGCACGAGGCACGAGGCACGAGGCACGAGGCGCCGAGCGCCGGGCCGCCCGGTTGCCCCACGTCGTCGGTGGATGTGAGGGTGGCCCATGCCCACCTCCGCCACCCCCGGTCCCGGATCGCCTGCGGCGGCGCCTTCGTCGCAGTCCCACGACCATGACGAGGTCAGGACCACCCTCGACACGTTCTTCTCGGCCTTCGTGTCCGGGCCGCGGGCCCACGAGTGCGGTGAGGTCCTGCAGCAGGTCATGCTGCCCACTGCCGTCGTCGTGCGGACCTGCGGCGGCGAGCCCACCTCATACACCGTCAAGGAGTTCATCGCGCCGCGGATCGAGCTGTTGACGTCGGGTGCGGTGGAGGACTTCCGCGAGTGGGCGACCGACGTCCGCGTCGACCTCTTCGGTGACATCGCGCAGGCCTGGTGCGGTTACGCCAAGTCCTGGAGCCAGGGCGCCGAGCGCCACCACGGGCGCGGCAGGAAGTCGATCACGCTCGTCCGCACCGGTCGCGGGTGGCGGATCAGCGCGGTGGCGTGGGACGACGAGCGTCCCGGGCAGGCTGCGCCTGCCGGGGATCAGCCGCCGGGGCAGTAGGCCTCACCGGGTGCAAGGTCCGGGTGGATCGCACCGCCCCGCTGCGAGACGGACGCCACCTCGGCGGCCGCGCCGCGCCGTACCGCCACGACCTCGGCGAGGATCGCCACGGCGATCTCCCCCGGCGCCTGCGCACCGATGTCCAGACCGATGGGCGCGTGCAGGCCCGCGAGGGCACCCTCGGTCACGCCGTGCGCGAGGAGCCACTCGCGGCGCCGCGCCTGGGTCTTGCGCGAGCCCATCGCACCGACGTATGCCGTGCCGGCCGCGAGCGCGTCGCGCAGCACCGGACCGTCCACGTCGTCGTGGTGGCTGGTCACGACGACCGCGTCGAACTGCGGGCCGACCTCGACCTGCTGCGCCGACACCGTCGTGGTCCAGCCCAGCGGGACGCAGAGCGCCTCGAGGACCTCGACGACCGGGCCGTCGCCGACGAGCAGCAGGTGCGGGGCGTCATCCATGGGGCCAGTATCACCCGTATGGCGAAGTACACGGTGAACTCCGCAGCGGTCGACCACGTGACCAAGCTGATCGAGGCCAGGCAGTACGTCCTCGACAGCGACTGGGGCGACGTCCAACCCGACGCCGAGGCCCAGAACGCCTACCTCGAGGACCACGACTGGCAGGCGTACGGAGCGTGGCACCTCGGGCTCACCGAGGGTGCGAACGACGAGACCAAGGCGCGCTACGCGTTCGTGGCCGGCGACTTTCGGCGCGTCCACCGCAGCGCGCTCATCGCCTGCGTCTATCGCGCCTCGGAGTGGCGTCACAAGGAGGTCGAGCTCGCGGCCCACGGCCTGCTCCAGCTGCTGGACCGCACCTCCGGCTGATCAGCGGCCCTAGTCGAACTTCATCGCGGCGGCGCCGGTCTCGAGGCCGAGCCCCTTGAGCCGGGCGGCGATGACGTCCTCGGGCAGCTCGAGGCTCTCGGCGAGCTCCGGGAGGTCCAGCCCCAGCTCGACGCCGTCACGGAGCTCCTCGTCGGACTCCGGGGTCCAGGCGAAGCCCTGGGTCACGGCGGTCCGCGACGTGTCCGCGGGCGGCGGGTCCTGCGCGACCGGGCGGGGATCTGCGGCGGGCTCGGCCGGACGTGGGTGCTCCGCCGCGTCCTCCCCGGTGCGGCCCATGGTCGTCCCGGCGACGGCACCGGTCACCCCGCGCAGCGCCGGCTCGTGGACGGTCAGCGGCTCCGCGGCGGTCTCGTCGAGCCGCTTGAGGGCGGCCAGCACGCGGTCGCGGTCGGTCGTCGGCCAGAACGGGGGCAGCGACTTCTGGAGGAACCCGGCATACCGCGCCGTGATCATGCGGGAGTCGAGAAAGGCCACGACGCCCCGGTCGTCGGAGCGACGGATGAGGCGACCGGCGCCCTGCGCCAGGCGCAGGGCCGCGTGGGTGGCGGACACGGCCATGAAGCCGTTGCCGCCCATCCGGGCGATGGCCTGCGAGCGCGCCGACGACAAGGGGTCGTCGGGTCGCGGGAACGGGATGCGGTCGATGATGACGAGCTGGCACGCCGAGCCGGGGACGTCGACGCCCTGCCACAGCGTCAGGGTGCCGAAGAGGCACGTCTTCGGGTCACGGGCGAACTGCCGCACCAGCGTGGTGATCTGGTCCTCGCCCTGGCAGAGGAACCCGATCTCGCCGTCGAACCGCTCGCGCATGGCCTCGGTCGCGTCCCTCGCCGCCCGCATCGAGGAGAACAGGCCCAGCGCCCGGCCGCCGGAGGCACGGATGAGCGCCTCGATCTCGTCGAGGGTGGCCTCGCTGATGCCGTCGCGGCCCGGTGCGGGGAGGTGCTGCGCGACGTAGGCGATGGCCTGCTGCGGGTAGTCGAACGGGCTCCCGACGTCGAGGCCGCGCCACTCCGGCGCTCCCTCCCCGCGCAGTCCCATGGTCCCGGCGACCGCGTCGAACGTGCCGCCCAGCTCGAGGGTGGCGGAGGTCATGACCACCGTGCGGTCGCCGAACACCTTGTCCCGCAACAACATCGCGACACTCATCGGGGCAACCCGCAGGATGGAGCCTCGTCGCGGGTCACGGTTGAGCCAGACGACGTCGAGGTCGCGCTGCTCGAGGATGCGCGAGGAGTTCTCGAAGACCTCCTCGATCGCGGCCTGGGCGACCTTGCGGGCACCGTCGGCCTCGACGCCCTTCTCCGGCTTGAGCTCGGTCATCACCTGCCGAGAGGTGTCGCGCACCCGCGCGAGCGCCATGGCGAGCGAGTCCGGGATGCCGCCGAGCTTGCCCTCCGGGAGCTCGTCGAGGACGCCCGCGAGGAAGTCGGCCGCGTCGTCGACGGTCTCGGCCGAGTCGGCCATCCGACCGGCGCGCTTGGCCGCGGCGGTGACCATCGGGCCGGTGATCTCGTCGGTGATCGTCGAGGTGACGCGGTCGACGAGCTCATGACCCTCGTCGACGACGAGGACGTCGTGCTCGGGGAGCATCTGGCGGCCCTCGAAGGAGTCGATCGCCATGAACGAGTGGTTGGTGACGATGACGTCGCACTCCTTCGCGGCCTCGCGCGAGCGCTCGACGAAGCAGTCGGCCAGCGCCGGGCACTTGCTGCCCATGCACTCGTGGGCGCTGACGGAGACCTGCCGCCACGCGCGCTCGCTGACCCCCGGAACCAGCTCGTCGCGGTCGCCGGACTCGGTGGTGTCGGCCCACTCGCGCAGCCGGACGACCTCCTGACCGAGCCGCGAGGCGGCCTTGTCCACCTCGCCGACGCCGAACAGCCCCTCCTCGTCGTCGGGGAACCCGCCCTCGAGCTTGTGGGCGCACAGGTAGTTGCGGCGGCCCTTGACCAGGCCGTACGTCGGACGGCGCCCCAGGATCGGCGTGATCGCCTCGGCCAGGCGGGGCATGTCCCGGTCCACGATCTGGGCCTGCAGCGCGAGCGTCGCGGTCGCGATGACGGCGGGCTTGCCGGTCTTCTGCGCGTGCATGACCGCGGGGATCAGGTAGGCGAGGGACTTGCCGGTGCCGGTGCCGGCCTGGACCAGCAGGTGCTCGTCCTTGTCGATCGCGTCAGCGACCGCGTGGGCCATCTCGACCTGGCCGGGACGTTCGACTCCCCCGACTCCCTGGACGGCTGCGTGCAGGAGGTCGTCGAGAGAAGCCACCGGGACAGGGTATGCCGTGCCACCCACCTCCGGTGCCGGCCGTCCCCAGCACTCCTTCAAGGCGCAGACCGGGGCGGTCAGTCGCCTCCGTGGAGGCGCGGCGGCAACCCGTCGAGCCGGCGCACGAGGAAGACCTCGTCGCGGTCGTCACCTGGTCCGACGCGGATGACGCCCGGCAACCGACCCACCTCGACGTAGCCGCTGCGGGCGTAGAACCTCGTCACCCCGGTGCCGCTGCGGGTGCTCAGCACGAGCTGCTCGGCGCCGGCCTCACGGGCCATCCGGTGCAGTCCTGCCATCAGGACCTGGCCCAGCCCGCTGCCCTGCCTGGCCGGGTCGACCATCACGCGGTGGAGCCACGGAGCGTGCCGTCGCAACGGGTTCGGGCCGACGACGCACCAGCCCCACCCGACGAGCTGCCCGTCGGGAGCACGCATCGCACCGGCGAACCCGGCGCCGCTGGCCATCTCCCGCTCGTGCACGGCGAGCAGGGCAGCGACCTCCGACCTCGCCGCGCCCGGGAGGAAGCCGACCGCGCCGCCCGCGTCGTTGACGGCCTGCCAGAGGTCGAGCAGCTCCTCCGCGGCTGCCTGTCGTCGAGCACGTCGACCCGCGTCACGCGCGGGGCCTCGAAGCACGGCGGACGCCGACTCGCCGGCCAGGTCGTCCGAGAGCACGACGCGCCCGCCCGTGCGGACCAGCCCCGCCGGACTCGCGCAGTCCGGACCGAGGCGGTGTTGTGGTCCTTGACCAGCGCGCGCACCGGCAGGTCTGGGGCTGCCACTCGGTGGCCATGGCCACCGCAGCTCGGCCTGCCTCGCGGGCGAGTCCGCGGCCCTGCGCCTCGGCGGCGAAGCGGTAGTAGAGGTTGAGGTAGCCGTCGCTGCTGCTGCACGCCGACCCAGCCCAGCGGCATACCGGACTCGAGGTCCTCGGCGACCCAGTAGCCGAAGCCGTGCTCCTCCCAGTGGGCGAGGATCGCGTCGAAGAAGGCCCGTTGGTCTCGGGGGTGCCGAGGACGTGCGGCGCGTGCGTGTAGAGGCGGGGGTCGCTGTGGACCGCCGTGTGGAACGCGCGGTCACCCTCGCCCGGGCGTCGCAGGCGCAGGCGTGACGTCGTCGTCTCGAAGCGGAAGTCGGTCGTCTCGATGGACATGCCGCCCAGCCAACCACGAGAGCCCGACACTGCCGTCCCGATCGCCTCGGCACGTGGCCTGACAGGATGGGGACCGATGAGCACCGACCAGGCAGCCGCCACCACCCCGTCCCTGCCTGACCTGCTCGACGGTGCCGCGGCCGGTCCCGACGAGGCGTATGACGCGTTCTCCACGTGGGCGACGCGGCGTGGGCTGCCGCTGTACCCCCACCAGGACGAGGCGCTCATCGCCCTCCTCGCCGGGGAGAACGTCGTGCTGTCGACGCCGACCGGATCGGGCAAGTCGCTCGTGGCGACGGGTGCGCACTTCGCCGCCCTGGCCGGTGACCGGGTGAGCTTCTACACGGCGCCCATCAAGGCGCTGGTGAGCGAGAAGTTCTTCGCGCTGTGCGAGGTGTTCGGCGCGTCCGAGGTCGGCATGCTGACCGGTGACGCCTCGGTCAACCCTGACGCCCCGATCATCTGCTGCACCGCGGAGATCCTGGCCAACATCGCCCTGCGCGAGGGCAAGGACGCCGACGTGGGCCTCGTCGTCATGGACGAGTTCCACTACTACGCCGAGCCCGACCGCGGCTGGGCCTGGCAGGTGCCGCTGCTCGAGCTGCCGCAGGCGCAGTTCCTGCTCATGTCGGCGACGCTCGGCGACATGACCGACCTCGCCGACGACCTGACGCGGCGCAACGGCCGGTCGACCGCGCTCGTCACCGGGACCGAGCGGCCGATCCCGCTGAGCTTCTCGTGGGCGATGACGCCGCTGCCCGAGACGATCGAGGAGCTGCTGACCACGCACCAGGCGCCGGTCTACATCGTCCACTTCACCCAGGTGTCGGCCCTCGAGCAGGCCCAGGCCCTCGTCGGGATGAAGGCGGCGCTCAAGGCGGACAAGGAGGCCATCGCCGAGCGCATCGGCGGGTTCCGGTTCACCGCGGGGTTCGGCAAGACGCTGTCGAGGCTGGTGCGGGCCGGGATCGGCGTCCACCACGCCGGGATGCTGCCGCGCTACCGCCGGCTCGTCGAGCAGCTGGCGCAGGACGGGCTGCTCAAGGTCATCTGCGGCACGGACACCTTGGGGGTCGGCATCAACGTGCCGATCCGGACCGTGCTGTTCACCGGGCTGGTGAAGTTCGACGGGTCGCGCCAGCGGGTGCTCAAGGCGCGCGAGTTCCACCAGATCGCGGGTCGCGCAGGACGCGCCGGGTTCGACACCGAGCGGTTCGGTCGTCGTGCAGGCGCCCGAGCACGTCATCGAGAACCACAAGGCGCTGGCGAAGGCCGGTGACGACCCCAAGAAACGCCGCAAGGTGCAGCGCCGCAAGCCCGCCGACGGTGAGGTCTCCTGGACCGACCAGACCTACGACAAGCTCGTCGCCGCCGAGCCCGAGCCCCTGGTGTCCCGCATGCGGGTCGACCACTCGATGATCCTCAACCTCGTCCAGCGGCCCGGCGACCCGGTCACGGCCCTGGCCCGGCTGCTGCGCGACAACCACGAGTCGCCGCGCAACCAGGCACGCCTCGCCCGCCGCGCCATCACCCTCGGCCGCAGCCTGCTCGACACCGGCGTGCTGCACCGCGTCGACCCACCTGGCCCCGACGGGCGCACCATCGCGGTCCGCGAGGAGCTCGCGGACGACTTCGCCCTCAACCAGCCGCTCGCGCCGCTGGCCCTGGCCGCACTGGACGTCCTCGACCCCGAGTCCCCGACCCACGCGCTCGACATCGTCTCGGTCATCGAGGCGATCCTCGACGACCCGCGCCAGATCCTCATGCAGCAGCAGTACAAGGCGCGCGGTGAGGCCGTCGGCGAGATGAAGGCCGACGGGGTGGAGTACGAGGAGCGGATGCAGCTGCTCGAGGACGTCTCGTGGCCCAAGCCGCTGGCCGACCTCCTCGACGCGACGTTCGAGATCTTCCGGCAGAGCCACCCCTGGGTCTCGGAGTCGGCGCTCTCACCCAAGTCGATCGTGCGGGACATGTACGAGCGCGCCATGACCTTCACCGAGTTCGTCGCCTACTACCAGCTCGCCCGCTCCGAGGGCCTGGTCCTGCGCTACCTCACCGACGCCTACCGGACCCTGCGACAGACCGTGCCCGAGGCGCACCGAAGCGAGGCGTTCGAGGACCTGCACGAGTGGCTGGGTGAGACGGTCCGCCAGACCGACTCCTCATTGCTCGACGAGTGGGAGGCGCTGACCGACCCGGACGCCAACGCCCGCCTCGACGAGCTCGAGCGCCTGGCCGCGCACGGCGGCACTCGCGCAAGTCGTCCGATCACGTTCAACGAGAAGGCTTTTCGGGTCATGGTTCGTAACGCGATGTTCCGTCGTGTCGAGCTCGCGTCCCGCGACCGGTTCCGCGACCTGGCCGCCCTCGAGGAGGCTGCGGCGTCGATCCCCGAGCCGCCGCGCCACGCGGTCATGGACGAGGCCGCGTGGGACGAGGCGCTCGGCGCCTACTACGCCGAGCACGACACCATCGGCACCGACGGCGCCGCGCGCGGTCCGGCGCTGCTGCACCTCACCCCCGCGACCGGGCCCGCGCCCGGGGAGAACGAACCCCAGGCCGACCACCGGTTGTGGCTGGCCCGGCAGACCCTCGAGGACCCCGAGGGCGACCACGACTGGGTCATCGAGGCGACCGTCGACCTCGACGCCTCCGACGAGGCCGGCGAACCCGTCGTCCTCACCACGGCCCTTCGCCGCCTCTGACGGCTCCTCGTCCACCGGACATGGAGTCCTTGTCCAGTGCACGTGAAGTCTTTATCCGGTGGACACGGCGTCGGGCCGCGCACCAAGGTCGACGGCATGCAGCCTGACGAGATCTGGGACCAGACCACCGCCGACCTCTACGACAGCCCGGGCGAGGGGATGTTCTCCGAGTCGGTGCTCGGGCCGACCGTCGACCTGCTGGCCGCACTGGCCGGGGACGGCGCGGCCCTGGAGCTCGCGATCGGGACCGGGCGCGTCGCCATACCGCTCGCGGAGCGTGGCGTGCCCGTCACGGGCATCGAGCTGTCCGAGCCGATGGCCGGCAAGCTGCACGAGAAGGTGGGTACCGGTTCCATCCCCGTCACGATCGGTGACATGGCCACGACGCGGGTGCCCGGCGAGTTTGCGTTGGTGTACCTCGTGTTCAACACCATCTCCAACCTGCTCACCCAGGACGAGCAGGTCGAGTGCTTCCGCAACGCCGCGCGCCACCTCTCCCCCGGCGGCGCGTTCGTCATCGAGCTCTGGGTGCCGCAGCTGCGCCAGCTCCCGCCCGGCGTGCCGGCGACCGTGTTCGCCAGCACGCCCGGGTATGTCGGCCTCGACGACTACGACGTCCTCGAGCAGCGGGTCACCTCGCACCACTTCCGGTACGGCCGTGGCAGGGAGGCGACCCACGCGACCAGCCCGCACCGCTACATCTGGCCGGCCGAGCTCGACCTGATGGGCCGGCTGGCGGGGTTCCAGCTAGAGGCGAGGTATGCCGACTGGGACCGTTCAGCGTTCACCGCGGGCTCACGCTCGCACGTGTCGGTCTATCGGCTGACGTGAGGTCCGCGGGCCGGATCACCTACTGCGCGTGAGCAGCTCGCGCAGACTCGTGGCAGGACGACCTGTCAGCTGCTCCACGGCGTCGCTCACCTGCGCCACCTCACCACGCGCGATCGCCGTGTAGGTCGAGACCCACGCGTCGACCTGCCAGTCGGGAGCGCCGTAGGACGCGCGCGAGGCGTACGCCTCCGGGAGGGTCTCGTCGACGTACCGCGTGGGGGTGCCCAGTGACCTCGGTGATGATCGCTGCGGCGTCGTCCAGCGACAGGGCCTCGGGACCGGTCAGGTCGTACGTGGCGCCGACGTGAGGGCGTGGGTCGGCCAGGACTGCGGCAGCCACCGCGGCCACGTCGTCACGGGCCACCGCTGCCACCCGACCGTCGCCGGCCGGTCCACGGATCGCGCCGTCGGTGGCCATGAGCGGCAGGAAGTCGGCGTAGAAGCTGTCGCGCAGGAACGTGAAGTCCATCCCCGAGGCGCGGATCGCCTCCTCGGTCGCGAAGTGGTCGCGTCCCAGGGTGAAGGTGCAGTCGACAGCGGCGCCCTGGAACGACGTGTAGACGACGTGGCGCACGCCCGCAGCCGCAGCCGCCGCCACGAAGGCCAGGTGCTGAGCACGCCGGTCGACGTCCTCGGCCGCCGACACCATGAGCAGCGTGTCGATGCCGGAAAGCGACGCCCGCACCTCGGCGGTGTCTTCGTAGACGACCCGCCGGACCTCGCGACCACCGACCTGAGCCACCGCCTCGGGGCGCCGGGCCAACAGCACCACGTCCGCCTGTCCAGGGTCGAGGATCGAGGCGATCCGCCCGCCGAGCGCGCCCGTCACACCGGTCAGTCCGATCACGTCAGCCATGTGCCGACGCTATACCCGTCGCTGCGGGGCGGGGTGAGGCCTTCGCGGTGGTTGGGTCAGGCGAGCGCGAGCGTCATGAACACGCTGAAGTCGTCGGCGGCATACGGGCCGAAGGCACCGCACTCGACGAAACCCCGTCGGGCGTAGAGGCGCCGGGCCGGCGCGAACTCCTGCGGCGAGCCCGTCTCGAGGCTGAGCCGCGAATAGCCCCGTGCGCTCGCCTCGGTGACCAGGTGCTCGAGGACGAGCGAACCCACCCCTCGTCCGCGGTGCTCGGCGGCGGTGCGCATGGACTTCAGCTCACCGTGCGCAGGGTCGAGCTCGCGCAGGGCGCCGCAGCCCAGCACCTCCTGGCCCTCCCACACGCTCCAGAAGCTCAGGTCCGGCGTGCGCAGCCGGTCGAGGTCGAGGGTGTGCACGCTGTCGGGAGGCGAGTAGCGCCGCATGTCCTCGACGTGGGCAGCGAGCAGCGCCGCCACCTGCGGGGTCTGCAGACCGCCCTCCCGGATCTCCATGCGGTCGGGAGGGTCAGGCGGCGAAGTCGGCGAGCTCGGACGCGAGCTCGGGGTGGACCCGCGCCTTGAGGTGGGTGCCGTCGCTCGGTGTGCTCGCTGGAGAGCACCTCGGCCTCGTCGTGCAGCCGGCTGACCAGGTCGCCGCGGTCGTAGGGCAGCAGCACCTCGACGTCGATGTCGGGCCGGGGCAGCTCGTCGGCGATGAGGGCGACGCAGCTCGTCGAGCCCCGCACCGGTGCGGGCCGACACGACGATGCAGTGCTTCTCGTGGCGACAGCAGCCGGTCGAGCACCTCGGGGTCGGCGGCGTCGGCCTTGTTGACGACGATGAGCTCCTTGACGTCCGCGGCGTCGACGTCGGCCAGCGACCGCGCGCACGGCGCTGATCTGGCCCTCGGGGTCGGGGTGCGAGCCGTCGACGACGTGCAGCACCAGGTCGGCGTCGGCCGACCTCCTCCAGCGTCGAGCGGAACGCCTCGACGAGCTGGTGCGGCAGCTGCCGGACGAAGCCCACCGTGTCGGCGAGGGTGTAGAGCCGGCCGTCGGCGGTCTCGGCCGCGACGGACGGTCGGGTCCAGGGTCGCGAACAGCGCGTTCTCGACGAGGACGCCGGCACCGGTGAGGCGGTTGAGCAGGGAGGACTTGCCGGCGTTGGTGTAGCCGGCGATCGCGACGCGCGGCACCTCGTTGCGCCTTGCGGCTCACGCGGCGCTTGGTGTCGCGGCTCGTCTTCATCTCCTTGATCTCGCGACGCAGCTTGGCCATCCGCGTGTGGATGCGGCGGCGGTCCAGCTCGATCTTCGTCTCACCGGGACCACGGGAGCCGATGCCCTGGCCGCCGGCGGCCTGACCACCGGCCTGGCGGGACATCGACTCACCCCAGCCACGCAGGCGCGGCAGGAGGTACTGCAGCTGGGCCAGCTCGACCTGCGCCTTGCCCTCCTTGGACTTGGCGTGCTGGGCGAAGATGTCGAGGATCAGGGCGGTGCGGTCGATGACCTTGACCTTGACGACGTCCTCCAGCGCACGACGCTGCGACGGCGTCAGCTCGCCGTCGCAGATGACGGTGTCGGCGCCCTCGGCGATGACGATGTCGCGCAGCTCGTTGGCCTTGCCGGAGCCGAGGTAGGTGCCGGTGTCGGGCTTGGCGCGGCGCTGGATGACGCCGTCGAGCACGGTCGAGCCGGCGGTCTCGGCGAGGGCGGCCAGCTCGCGCAGCGAGTTGTCGGCGTCCTCGGCGGTGCCCTCGGTCCAGACACCGGCGAGCACGACGCGCTCGAGGCGCAGCTGGCGGTACTCGACCTCGGTGACGTCCTCGAGCTCGGTGGACAGCCCGGCGACGCGGCGCAGGGCCGCGCGGTCCTCGCGGTCGAACTGGTCGCCGTCGTAACTGTGCTCCTCACCGGTGACGACGTTGTCGTCCTCGTCGGCGAGCGCAGTGGCACGGAAGTCAAAGATGTCAGAGCGTGGTGTCATATCTCCCTTAGGTTCTCACTGATTGAACGGAAGCGGCGACCCGTTTATGTCCTCGCCCCCACCGTGGCCCTAGCGTTGCCCCCGATGAGCGACCACGACCACTACTTCACCGCCGACCCGGCGAGCGCGGCGCAGCAGCGATCCCTGTCCGTGCGGCTGGCCGGGCGCGACGTCACCGTCCGCAGTGCGGCGGGCATCTTCAGCCCCGACGGCATCGACAAGGGCACCGCCGTGCTGCTGCGTGAGGCGCCGGCGCCGCCCACCAGCGGCGCCCTGCTCGACCTCGGCTGCGGCTGGGGCCCGATCACCCTCACCCTCGCCCTGCGGTCCCCCGAGGCGACCGTGTACGGGGTGGACGTCAACGAGCGTGCCCTCGACCTGCTGCGCACGACGGCCGCCTCCCTCGACCTGACGACGGTGCGCGCGTGCCGGCCCGAGGACGTCCCGCTGGACGTGGAGTTCGCCGCGATCTGGTCCAACCCCCCGATCCGGGTGGGCAAGGCGGTCCTGCACGACCTGATGCTCACCTGGCTCCCGCGCCTCGCTGTCGGCGGCGCCGCATACCTCGTCGTGCAGAAGAACCTCGGCTCGGACTCGCTCCAGAAGTGGTTGGCCGAGCAGCTCCCTGCGGAGGCGTATGCCGTCGGGCGCTTCGCCCTCGACAAGGGCTTCCGGGTCCTCGAGGTCCGGCGCCTGGCCTGAGCACCGCGGAGCCGGTCCGGCCCTGTGGAGGGCAGGCTGGGTGGTGAGACGGGGCGGTGAGGTGGGATGGTCACGCGGGACGGTCACGCCTGCGGCCGGGAGCTCGTCCGCAGCAGTCGCCACGCGGGCACGAGTCCCACCACGGCGAGGGCCAGGAACGGTCCCACGAGGACCAGCGACACGACCGGCGAGGTCGGGTCGGCGTGGACACCGAAGGTCTGGTCCACGGCGACGCTCAAGGCCTCGAGCACCCACATGACCAGGAGCGGTCCCACGACCATGACGCCGCGCGCCTGCCGACGACGGAGCCAGAGGGCTGCCACCGCGGCCAGGGGCAGCCAGATCGCGAGGTCCTGGACGTAGATGGCGTTCGTCTGCACGCCGGTGCCCTCGAGCATCGGCGTGGGGTACGGGCGCAGCGAGGGGACGATCGCGGCGAGCCACACCAGCGCGTTGAGCGCGGCGACGACCCAGACGTACACGGCGATCGCCCGCACGGGTGCTCGGGCGGCGAGGCGCTCGGCGGTCCGCCAGACGGGCCGGACCGCACCGAGGTAGCCGAGCGACCACAGCGCGCATCCCAGCAGCGCCTCGTAGACGAGGAAGGCGCCGTTGAAGGGGGTGAGGAACAGCAGGAGGACGGCGTTGTAGACGACGTAGACCAAGGCGCCGGCCGCGACGAGCGCAGCGGCCCCGGATCCGCGTGAGGCCTTGAGCAGGGCGACGAGCAGCACCGGAACGGCCACGGCGACCAGGACGAGGCTGGTGCCGCGCGCCGAGCCCTGCATCGCCTCCGGCCCGTGGAGCAGGCCGGGGTCGACGAAGGTCCAGGTCCCGGCGACGAACGCCGTCGCTGCGGTGGCCAGGGACAACCGGGTCGCCGTCTGGAACGTGCGGTCCGACGCCAACGGGTCGTAGGCCGTCCGGTCGTGGGTCGTCCGGTCGTGGGCCGTCCGGTCGTGGGCGACGGGCGCGGCGTCGGTGATGGGCACGGCCTCGACTCGCGGCGGTGTTCTGCGGGCTGCGGGAGTTGGGCTCGTCACGTTCTCGACGCTATGCGCGCGGACTCGCCCCCGGCAGGGCCCTAGGTCATGCGCGTGCGCCGGCTGTCCGTTCTAGACGAGCGAGGTCGTGCCGTCGGCGACGAGCAGCGCCGGACCTGCCAGCTCGACCTGCTGGTCGGGCAGCATGCGCACCTGGAGCCGGCCACCGGGTACGTCGACCGTCCACGAGTCGCCGCGGTCGCCGGCCCAGAACCGGGTGGCGAGGGCAGCGGCGGCGGCTCCGGTGCCGCACGACCGGGTCTCCCCCACGCCACGCTCTCGCACCCGCATCCGGATGTGACCGGCCCCCATGGGGCGGACGAGCTCGATGTTGGTGCCGTGCTCCGGCTCGGGGTTGACCAGCGGGCTGCGGTGCAGGTCCAGCGTGTCGAGGTCCACGGCCTCGGGCAGCGCCACCACGGTGTGCGGGTTGCCGAGGTCCAGGCTCAGGGCGGACAGCGGCTCGTGGCCGTCGATGTGGACGAGCGCGTCGAACCCCTCGGCCTCGGCGATGCGCGGCTGGGCGAGCCGCCACGGGCCGAGGTTGACCGCGATGAGGTCGGGTCGCTCGAACCGCACCGTCTTGACCCCGGCGCGCGTCGCGATCGCGAACTCGTCTGCCGTCTCCAGCCCTTCACGCCGCAGGTAGGCCGCGAAGACGCGCGTGCCGTTGCCGCACATCTCCGCGATGCTGCCGTCGGCGTTTCTGTAGTCCATGAACCACCGGGCGGAGCTCGCCTGAGCCAGCACCTCGGGTTCGCCTGCGGCCGCGGTCGGCACGATGCGGATCACGCCGTCACCCCCGATCCCGGCGCGGCGGTCCGCGAGCCGGGCGGCCTGCTCCGCGCTGAGCGGGCGGACCCCCTCGAGGTCGGGCACCAGGACGAAGTCGTTCTCGGTCCCGTGGCCCTTGGTGAAGGGGGTCTGGTCAGCCATGTCCGTCATTGTCCCTGATGGCCGCCCGCACCGTGGTCAAGGCCCGCTCGGTGAGGTCGCCGCGGTCGGCGCTCCCGGCGTCGAGCCACTGGATCCGGTGGTCGGGACCGAACCACGACTCCTGCCGTCGGGCGAACCGCCGGGTGAGCGCCACCGTCTCCTCACGGGCTCCGGCCCCGTCGAGCCGGCCATCCAGCTGGGCCAGGGCCTGGGCGTAGCCGAGGGCGCGCGAGGCGGTCCGGCCGCGTCGCAGGCCCCGCTCGTCGAGGGCGCGGACCTCGTCCAGCAGACCTTGTTCCCACATGCGGTCCACCCGGGCGACGATGCGGGCATCCAGCTCGGGGCGCCCCACCCGAAGGCCAACCACCACGGTCGGCTGGACGAACTCCCGCTGCGGCATCGACGCCGAGAACGGACGCCCGGTGAGCTCCACGACCTCGAGCGCACGCACGACACGGCGCACGTTGTTGGGCTCGATCCGTGCCATCGCGACCGGGTCCAGCTCACGCAGACGCGCCGCCATGGCCGCTGCGCCGAGCTCGGCGGCTTCCGCCTCGAGGCGGGTGCGCAGCCCGAGGTCGGTCGGCGGGATCTCCAGCACGTCCAGCGCCGCCCGCACGTAGAGTCCCGACCCGCCCACGACCACCGGGTGGTGACCACGGGCCTGGATCTCGTCGAGGTCGGACCGGGACGCGGACTGGTAGGCCGCGACCGACGCCTCGTCGGTCACCTCGAGCACATCCAGCTGGTGGTGGGGTATGCCGCGTCGTTCCGGCGCCGCCAGCTTGGCCGTGCCGATGTCCATTCCCCGGTAGAGCTGGCTGGCGTCGGCGTTGACCACCTCGCCACCCAGCGCCTGCGCGAGGTCGAGGCCGAGGTCGGACTTGCCGGTCGCCGTGGGACCGACGACGGCGACGACCAGGGGTTTCGTCACCGCCGGGCGCTCACAGGTCGTGGTCGTCCGGGGTGTCGTGACCGAAGGGGTCGGGGTCGACGCCAGGCATCCAGCTGCCGCCGGGCTTGCCCCAGCCGGCCTTCTTGACGGCCTTGCGCGCCTTCTTGCCCCACTTGTCGCCCAGCCGGTCGACGTAGAGGAAACCGTTGAGGTGGTCGTACTCGTGCTGCATGCAGCGCGCGAACCAGCCGGTGGCCTCGAAGGAGATCTCGTTGCCTCCCGCGTCGAACCCGGTGACGGTGGCGGACTCGCCCCGCTTGAGCGGGAAGCTCTCGCCCGGCACCGACAGGCAGCCCTCGACCTCTTCGTGAGGGTCAGGGTCCTCCTGCACCGGCTTGCTCGGGCTGACGTACGGGTTGACGAGGACGCCGCGCGCCGGCACGTCGTCGTCGTTGTCCATCTGCCAGGTGAACACGCGCAGCCCGACGCCGATCTGGGGTGCGGCGAGACCGACGCCGTGGGCGGCGTCCATGGTCTCGAACATGTCGGCGACGAGCTCGGCGAGCTCGGCGTCGAACACCTCGACGGGCTGGGCTCGACGGTGGAGCACGGGCTCGCCCAGGATCACGATGGGCCGGATCGTCATGCGGTGGAGTCTTCCAGATCGTCAGGGGGTGGGTCAGCCGCAGGCCGGGGCCGGGCTGGAGGCGGGTCGACCGACTCCGGGCATGCCGAGGGAGACGGCGGGCTTTCCGGGGACCGGCGAGTCCTGCAGCGCTGCCCAGGCGTCGCCGCCGGCGGTCCGCCGGACGGAGTAGACCCCGCCCTCGAGGGCGGCGTCGGCGACCAGGTGGTGCGGCGCGCCATACGTCACACCGACGGTGACCAGGTCACCGGGACGGGGGCGTTCGGCGCCCTCGGGCACGGTGAGGTGGACGAGCCGGTTGTCACGGGCGCGCCCGGACAGCCGGTGGGTCTCGGTGTCCTTGCGCCCCTCGCCCGTGGCGACGAGCACCTCGACCTCACGGCCCTCGAGGGCACGGTTCTCGGCCCAGGAGACCTCCTCCTGCACGGCGAGCAGGCGCATGTAGCGCTCCTGCACGACGGCCTTGGGAAGCTGGTCGGGCATCGTCGCGGCGGGGGTGCCGGGACGGATGGAGTACTGGAAGGTGAACGCGCTGGAGAACCGCGACTCGCGCACGACCCGCAGCGTCTCCTCGAAGTCGGCGTCCGTCTCGCCGGGGAAGCCGACGATGATGTCGGTGGTGATCGCGGCGTCCGGGATCTGCTCGCGCACCTTGTCGAGGATGCCGAGGAACTTGGCGCTGCGGTAGGAGCGGCGCATCTCCTTGAGCACCCGGTCGGACCCGGACTGCAGCGGCATGTGCAGGCTCGGCATCACGTTCGGCGTCTGCGCCATCGCAGCGATCACGTCGTCGGTGAACGCGGCGGGGTGCGGGCTGGTGAACCGCACCCGCTCGAGGCCCTCGATCTCGCCGCAGGCACGCAGCAGCTTGCCGAACGCGAGCCGGTCGCCGAACTCCACGCCATACGTGTTGACGTTCTGACCGAGCAGCGTCACCTCGACGACGCCCTGCTCGACCAGCGCCTTGACCTCGGCCAGGACGTCGCCGGGTCGGCGGTCGGCCTCCTTGCCGCGCAGGCTTGGGACGATGCAGAACGTGCAGGTGTTGTTGCAGCCCACCGAGATCGAGACCCACCCGGCGTACGCGGAGTCGCGACGCGTCGGCAGCGTGGACGGGAAGACCTCGAGGCTCTCGAGGATCTCGACCTGGGCCTCACGGTTGTGCCGGGCCCGGTCGAGCAGTGCGGGCAGGCTGCCGATGTTGTGGGTGCCGAAGACGACGTCGACCCAGGGGGCGCGCTGCGACGATGGTGTCGCGGTCCTTCTGCGCCATGCAGCCACCGACGGCGATCTGCATGTCGGGGTTCGCGGTCTTCGCCGGGCGCAGCTGGCCGAGGTTGCCGTAGAGCTTGTTGTCGGCGTTCTCGCGGACCGCGCAGGTGTTGAAGACCACGACGTCCGCAGTGCCCGGGCGGTCGTCCGCCGGCACGCTGTTGACGTCGACGTACCCCGCCGTCTCGAGCAGGCCGGCGAGGCGCTCGGAGTCGTGCACGTTCATCTGGCACCCGTGGGTGCGCACGTCGTAGGTCTTGTGCGTCGTCTGTGTGGTCATCGCATCGACAAGGGTACGTGCTGAACGCCACCGGTATGGCGCGGGCCGCCGTGGGCTGCGCGGCTCGCCCTCGACGTCGCTTCAGTCGCGCTGGTGCTCCTCGGCCTGGGCCAGGGCGTCGCGGATGACGGCCATCGACAGGTCGGCGGGATAGCCCTTGCGGGCGAGCATCCCGGCGAGGCGACGCTTCTGGACGAGGACGTCGAGGCCGTGCATGGAGCGCAGCTTCTTGGCGACCAGACGCTCGGCCTGATCTCGCTCGGCGTGGGGGTCGATGGCGTCGAGGGTCGCCCTGGCCGTCTCGTCGTCGACCCCCTTGGTGCGCAGCTCGCGGGCCAGGGCGCGTTTGGCCAGGCCACGGCCGGCCTGCTGCGAACGCACCAACATCCCGGCGAACGCCTCGTCGTCGATGAGACCGACCTCGGTCATCCGGTCCAGCACGGCCTCGGCGACGTCGTCGGGACACTCACGCTGCTTGCAGCTTGTCGCGCAGCTGCTTGCGGCTCTTGGGAGCCATCGCGAGCTGGCGCAGGACGATCTGGCGCGCGACGTCGAGGGCGTCGGGCTCGCGATCCCGGGTGCGCAGATCGCTCTCGGGGTCACCGGGGATGGGCTGCCACGCCTTCGGCCGTCGAGCGCGAGGACCCGGGCCGCTGATGGGCGTGGCGTCGCTGCCCTGGCTGGCGTGGCTGCCGGGAGTGGCGCCGCTGCCCTCGGTGGCGTCGGACGACGTCGCGGCGAGGGCGGCCTCCAGGGCAGCCCTCGCCGCGGCGTGTCGATCAGTCATGCGACATCAGTCATGAGAGATCAGTGGTCGGTCGCTCGAGCCCGGGCTCAGAACTCGACCGGCACCTCGGGGATCGCGTCGGCCGGCTTGTCGACCTGCGGTCCGATGCCGAGCTTCTCCTTGATCTTCTTCTCGATCTCGTTGCCGAGGTCGGGGTTGTCCTTGAGGAACTGGCGGGCGTTCTCCTTGCCCTGGCCGAGCTGGTCGCCCTCGTAGGTGTACCAGGCACCGGCCTTGCGGACGAAGCCGTGCTCGACCCCCATGTCGATGAGGCCGCCCTCGCGGGAGATGCCCTGGCCGTAGAGGATGTCGAACTCGGCCTGCTTGAACGGCGGGGCCACCTTGTTCTTGACGACCTTGACGCGGGTGCGGTTGCCGACGGGCTCGCTGCCGTCCTTGAGCGTCTCGATGCGACGGACGTCGAGGCGGACCGACGCGTAGAACTTCAGCGCCTTGCCACCGGTCGTCGTCTCGGGCGAGCCGAACATGACGCCGATCTTCTCGCGGAGCTGGTTGATGAAGATCGCCGTCGTGCCGGTCGTGTTGAGGGCACCGGTCAGCTTGCGCAGGGCCTGGGACATCAGGCGGGCCTGCAGACCGACGTGGCTGTCACCCATCTCGCCCTCGATCTCGGCGCGCGGCACGAGGGCCGCCACGGAGTCGATGACGATGATGTCGATCGCGCCGGAACGGATCAGCATGTCGGCGATCTCGAGCGCCTGCTCACCGGTGTCGGGCTGGCTGACGAGCAGCGCGTCGGTGTCGACGCCGAGCTTCTTGGCGTAGTCGGGGTCGAGGGCGTGCTCGGCGTCGATGAACGCCGCGATGCCACCGGCGCGCTGCGCGCTGGCCACCGCGTGCAGCGCCACCGTGGTCTTGCCGGAGGACTCCGGTCCGTAGATCTCCACGACGCGACCGCGAGGCAGGCCCCCGATACCGAGGGCCACGTCGAGCGCGATGGACCCCGTGGGGATCACGTCGATCGGCGGACGGACGTCGTCGCCGAGGCGCATGACTGCGCCCTTGCCGAACGACTTCTCGATCTGTCCCATGACGGAGTCGAGAGACTTCGCCTTCTGGTCACCTGTTGCAGTGTTGCCACCGGACATCTTGGCCACCGTTTCCTTCTTTCCATGTCGAGTCGGGCGCGCCTGCCTTCGACCCGGTCGCTGTCATCTGCTGTCGGGTCAGACGCTAGGCGTCGCCACCGACAGCCGTCCCGGGCCGATGGGCGGCCTGTGGACGGTGGTCCTGCGGGGGTTCCACCTGTGGACAAACATACCGAACATCTGTTCGAAGTCAGGCAGGCCGCGCGCGACACGCCGGATCCCCCGCACGTCCGCGCGTGCCACGATGACGGCCATGGCCGAGTCCTTCCTCGTCGACGTCCCCGACCTGCACCCCGGGGTCCCCTACGCGTGTGCCGCAGCCCCACCGGCCGGTTACAGGCCGGTCTTCACCGCGGGGGCCTGCCCGCTGGATGCGCGCGGCCGGGTGGCCGCGCCGGGCGACGTCGCAGCGCAGGCCGCGCTCGTCATGGACCACCTCGAGACCGCCTTGCGGGCTGCCGGCGCCGAGCTGGGCGACCCCCTCCGCTGACCGGCGACCCAGGCCGGCGACTCAGGCGGCAGGACCCAGGCCGGCGGGACTCAGGCGGCAGGAACGCCGGGTCGGCGCATCGGCGTGTGCGGGATCCCGTCCTCGACGAACCCCCGGCCGTTGGGGACGAACCCGAACGCGGCATACCAGCCGACGAGGTGGGACTGGGCGTCGAGGACCACGTCCCGCTCCCCCGCTGACTCGAGCACCGAGGTCACCAGCTGGGCGGCGAGACCACGACCACGCCACGCGCGGGCGGTGGCCACCCGGCCGATCCGCAGGGCCCCACCGTCCGCCTCGGCGTCATCGAGCACCCGCAGGGTCGCCACTGGTGCGCCGCCCCGTTCGATCCACGCGTGCCGGGTGCCCGCCGCCAGGTCGCGGCCGTCGAGGTCGAGGTAGGGGCAGTCCTGCTCGACGACGAAGACGTCGGACCGCAGTGCCCACAGCCGGTACGCCGTCACGGGATCGAGGTCGGCGAAGGCAGCCGTGTGCACCACGTCCACCGGTCGGTCCGCGGTGTCGTCCATGCGACCGATGCTAGGACCCACCCGCGACCGGGACCGGTGGCGGGCTGGGGACGGGTGACGGCCTGCGACGGATGCCGCGACCGGGTCGGCTCCGGTCCCACCTCCTGGTCGCCGACGGCCTCAGGACAGCAGCAGCCGCTCGAGGCGTCGGGCGGCGCCGACGACGCCCAGGAGGCCGAGGACCACGAGGTACCCGACGTGTGTCAGCACCCCCCAACCCACGTCGCCGAGCATGAGCGCCCGTTCGAGCGCGACGCCGTGGTAGAGCGGGGTGAGCCGCACCAGCCACTGCAGGGTGTCGGGGTAGGTCGACAGCGGGAAGAAGGTCGCCGAGAACAGGAACATCGGCTGGATCGCCAAGGTGATGTAGTCGAAGTCGACCCACGACCGCATGAACGTCGTGGCGAACATCCCCACCGCCGCGAACGCGAACCCGATGAACACCGCGGCCGGCAGGGCCAGCAGCGCCCACCACGACCGGACCGCACCGGCGAGCAGGGCGACGACGAGGAAGGCCGCGGAGTACATCGCCCCACGCAGCAGGGACCAGCTGATCTCCCCCACGGCGACGTCGCGTGGCCCCATGGGGGTGGCGAGGACGGCGTCGTAGAGCTTGGCGTACTTCAGCTTGAAGAAGACGTTGAACGTCGAGTCCATGACGGCGCCGTTCATCGCCGAGGCCGCCAGCAGGGCCGGGGCGACGAACTGCGGGTAGGTCACCGTCATGCCCGAGTCGGTGGTGACGGTGCGCACGAGGGCGCCGATGCCGATGCCGAGCGAGAACAGGTAGAAGACCGGCTCGGCGAATCCCGTCACGAGGGCGATCCAGCCGTGCCGGAACGCGGTGATGTTGCGCTCGACGAGCATCCTGGACAGACCCGCGCCCGCTGGCATCGGCAGGGCGCGCGCGAGACGTCCCGCCGCCCCGGGTCGACGCGTGGCGGTGGGGCTGGGGGTGGCGGTGCCCGTCATGAGACGAGCCTGCGGGTGAAGGCGCGTTCGGCGAGCAGCCAGCCGGCGACGCCATACGCGACGAGGACGAGCAGGTGCCCCAGGAACGGGAGGAACCCACCCGGGCCGAGGGAGCCGTCGGACACCGTCCGGCAGGCCTCGACGCCGTGCCACAGCGGCGTCACCCAGGCGACCGGCTGCATCCAGCCCGGGAGCTGGTCGATCGGGAAGAAGGTGCCGGAGAACAGCATGAGGGGGGTGATGATCCAGCGGTAGAGGATGTTGAAGCCGTTGTCCCCCTCCTGGGTCGCGGTGAACGCGAAGATCGGTGTGGTGAAAGCCAGTCCGGTCAGCACGCCGATGGGCAGGCACGCGACTGCCCACCACGAGTCGAACCCGCCGAACAGTGCGGCGACCACCATGAAGAGGCTCGTCGCCACCACCAGGTGTCCGGTGATCGCGAGGAAGTGGCCGGCCAGGACGTCGCGCACGCGCAACGGTGTCGCGAGCTGGGCGTGGTAGCCCATGTTCCACTTGAGGTAGCCGAGGACCTGGTAGCTCGACTCGCTCCAGGCCACCCACATCGTCTGGGTGGCGACGATGCCGGGGACGACGAAGTGCAGGTAGGGGCGCCCGTCGATGCCGCCCGCCCGGTCGTCGACGAGGGAGCCGAGTCCGATGCCCATCGACAGCATGAACAGCACCGGCGAGAGCAACCGGGAGATGATGCTGCCGCGCCAGGTGCGCGAGTAGACCACCGCGTGGTAGCCGAGGACGGCCAGCACCCGCTCGGTGGCCGACATCGGCTCGCGCGGACCGCGGGTCGCGCGGCTGTGGCCGTCCACCCCCGATCCGTCCGGCTGTCCGGGGGTGACGTGGTCGGCGAGGGTCATCAGTCCACCAGCGTCCGGCCGGTCAGGGTGAGGAACACGTCCTCGAGGGTGGACCGCCGCACCAGCGAGGACAACGGCTCGATGCCGCGGGCGTGCACCAGCGCGGCGGCCTGGTCACCGTCGTCGGCGTAGACGAGCAGGCGGTCGGGCAGCACCTCGACCCGCTCCCCGATGCCGGCCACCTGTCCGGCGTGGTCGTGGTGGTCGTCGGAGTCGAACCGCAGCTCGAGCACCTCGCGGGTCGCGTGCTCGTCGATGAGCTGTCGCGGCGACCCCTCGGCGACGATCCGCCCGTGGTCCATGACGACCAGCCGGTCGCACAGCTGCTCGGCCTCGTCCATGTAGTGGGTCGTGAGGACGAGCGTCACGCCGGACCTCTTGAGCCGGAAAAGCCTGTCCCACAACACATGTCGCGCCTGCGGGTCGAGTCCGGTCGTGGGCTCGTCGAGGAGCAGGATCTCCGGGGAGTTGATGAGGGAGCGCGCGATGGTGAGACGCCGCTTCATGCCGCCCGACAGCGGCTCGACCTTGTCGGTGGCGCGCTCGGTCAGCTGGGCGAAGTCGAGCAGCTCGGTCGCGCGGGACCTGACCTCCTTGCGGGACAGCCCGAAGTACCGCCCGTAGACCCAGAGGTTCTCCTGGACGGTGAGCTCCTCGTCGAGGGTGTCGCGCTGCGGACAGCTGCCGAGGCGGGCGCGGATGGCCGGGCCGTCCGTCGCCGGGTCGAGGTCGAACAGCCGCAGCTCGCCGCTGCTGACCGGCGACACGCAGCCGACCATCCGCATCGTCGAGGACTTGCCGGCGCCGTTGGGCCCGAGGAACCCGAAGCACTCCCCCTTGCGGACCGCGAAGTCGATCCCGTCGACGGCGGTGAAGTCGCCGAACGTCTTGGTCAGACCGCTGGCCCGCAGCAGGATCTCGTCGTCGCCACTCATCCACCCCAACCTAGCGAGGGGTGCCGACACTCTTCACGTGCATTTTGCCCGGAGGGGACGACCTCACCCTCGCTGCGCGGCCTCCAGCTCGGCGACGAGCGTCCGCGCCAGCTCGGCCGCGGGAAGCGCGCGCACCTTCCGGTGCCCCGTCCCGGCCCAGAGGTGCACGAGCTCGGCCTCACCGGTGGCCTTCCCGTGCGCACGCAGCGGGGCGGTGACGTGGTGGACGTGCGGGTATGCAGCGGGAGCAGCCTCGCTGAACAGGTCGGTCCACGTCGTGGCGAGCGCCCGGGCACTGCGACCGGTGAAGGCCCGCGTCACGACGGTGCGGTCCCGGTGGGTCAGGGCGTGGACGTGCACCGGTGCCGTGCCGGCCTCGGGGCACGCGAGGAAGGCGGTGCCCAGGGCGACAGCCGAGGCGCCCAGACCCAAAATCTGCGCGGCCTCCCCTCCGTCCGACACCCCGCCGGCAGCGATGACGGGCAGGCTGGTGGACTCCGCCACGACCGCGACGAGGTCCTGCGTGTGCAGCTGTCGCTCCCCCGAGTCGACGGGACCACCCCGGTGTCCCCCTGCTTCCCAGCCCTGGGCGACCAGGCCGTCCACTCCGAGCTCGTGCGCCCAGTCGACCTCGGTCGGGTCGTTGACCGTCATCCAGACGAGGGTCCCCACCGCCTGGAGCCGCTCGACCACCTCGGCGGGCGGCCAGCCGAACGCGAAGCTGACGACCGCCGGGGCGGCTTCGACAAGGACGTCGACCTTCGCGTCGAAGGCGTCGTCGTCGTACCGCGGCGCGCCCAGCCCCACGCCTGCGGAGGCGGCCCACGGAGCGAGCAGCGCGGCATACCGCTCGGCGTCCTCGATCATCGACGGGTGGTTCGGGGAGGGCGCGAAGATGTTGACACCAAAGGGATGTGGCGACGTGTGGCGGAGCTCAGCGATGTCCGAAGCGAGGCGTTCGGGCGAGACGTAGGCACCCGCGAGGAAGGGGAACACGCGGCCCTCGGCCGCAGCCGCGGCGAGCGCGACCGTGCTGGGCCCCCCGGCCATGGGAGCCAGGACGAGGGGGTGGTCCGCCCAGCCCGGGGAGGTCACCGCGCGGGCTTCCGCTCCACGCCGAGCCGGCGGGACTCGGGCACGTCCATGGCGTCACAGATGGCGGCCCAGACGTTGCGCGGGCTCTCGCCGTCCTCGATCGCCTCCAGGGCCGTGCGGTCACCCAGCACGCCCAGCACGTGGTGCCGGGCGAGGGAGCTGGCGTAGCCCTCGCCGAACTCGTCGTTCATCAGGTCCCAGAACTTGCTCAGTCGCACCCCGCGAGTCTAGGTGCCACCGCGGTCAGCCGAAGAGGGCGATCCCTGCCGAGGTCCCGGCGGACGTCCCCGGCCGCAGGGAGGTACGGGTCCCGCGGTAGAGCTGGAGGGCGCCTGACGGCAGACGCCCCAGGACGTCCGCGAGCCCGTCGCCGTCGAGGTCACCCGGGCCGACGATGGTGTCGAACACCTGCCAACCCGAGCCGATCTGGACGCCGCTGTGCAGCCCGCCCGTGCCGGTGCCGCGGTAGAGGTAGAGCGCGCCGGAGCTCGCCGAGCGCCCCATGAGGTCGGGGTGGCCGTCGCGGTCGAAGTCGCCGACGGCCAGGGTCCTGTCGAGGCTCCCCCACCCCGTGCCGGCGACGAGGTGGCCGGGCAGGAGCGTCGCGCCGGTGCCGAAGCGGTAGAGCCGCAGGACACCCGTCGCATCGGCGGCGAGCAGGTCGGGACGTCCGTCTCCGCTCATGTCGCCGGGAGCGACGACGGAGGTGAGCCCGTTCCACCCCGTGCCGATGACCCGACCGGAGGAGTAACCACCGCGTCCGGTGCCGCGGTGGAAGAGCAGGGCTCCGTCGGACGATCGGCGGGACAACAGGTCGGTGTGGCCGTCACCGTCGAGGTCGCCGGCGTTGACCAGCAGGTTGGCGCCGGCGAAGGACGGAGCCGGGGGCTGCGCGATGGCCTTCCAGCCGCCCCGGTCGTTGCCGCGGAGCAGGCGGAGCGTCCCGTCGCCGGCCCGCCCGACGACGTCGGCGCCTGCGTCCTCGTCGACGTCGGTGGCCCGGATCGCACCGGTCGGGCGCAGGAGGCCCATCCGCTGCTTGACGGTCAGCACGCGCAGGGCCGCGGTGTCGACCTGGGCACGGAACGTCGCGCTGGACGACATCTTCGCCACGACCGCTGCCACCATGGCCGGCGCCTGCGTCGCGTCGACGGTGAGCACCATGTCACCACCCGCGGAGAGGAAGTTCACCGCGCGGGCGCCCACGCTCCAGGCGGACACCGCCTTGGCGTGGCCGAGGTCGTCCGAGATGACGACCCCCTCGAACCCCAGGTCGTGTCGCACCATGCCGCCGATCACCGTCGGCGAGAACGCCGCCGGCCTGGCCGCGTCGATGCGGGTGTAGATGGCCGAGGAGGTCATGAGGAACTCCGCCCCACCGGCGGCCGTGGTGCGGAACGGTGCGACGTAGGGGTCGGTGCGGGTGGTGGTCGAGTCCCTGACGTCTGCGGTGGTGTCGGTGTTGGCGGTGACCCTGCCGAGCCCCGGGAAGTGCTTGGTCGTCGGCATCACCCCCGCGGCCCGCATACCTGCCGCGAAGGCGGCCGCGTGGGACCCGACGGTCGACGGCGTGAACCCGTACTCACGGTCGTAGGCGCCGATGGGGGCGTTGCGAGGAGCGAACGCCGCACTGGGCACCGTGTCGGAGACCGGCCCGAGGTTGACGTTGACGCCGGCCGACGCGAGCTGACGGCCCCAGGTCGTGGCCGAGCTCTTCAAGGCTGTCGGGGTGGACCGTCCCTGGGTGAGGGCGGTCGGCATGGTCGAGAACCCGGGCCCCTTGAGGACCTGCACGAGGCCACCCTCCTGGTCCGTCGAGATGGCCAGCGGCACCCCGGCCGTGGCCGCGGAGGTCGCCTTGGCCTGCAGGGCGTTCGTCACCGCCCTCGTGGCGCTGACGCCTGCGGTGCTCCGTCCGGTGAGGATCACCGACCCCACGTGCTGCCGGCTGATCGCGGTCGAGACCGCGGAGCTGACGCCCGTGGCCGGAGTGCCCACCATGAACAGCTGCCCGACGCGCTGCGCGGTGGTCATCCGCGCGAACACCTCCTGCGCGGGTGCGGACCGGGTGGGGACGGTCGCCGCCGTGGCCGTCGCAGCCATCGCTGCGGTCGCCGCCGTGGCCGTGGCCGTGGTCGCCGCCGTGGCGGTCCCTCCACCACCGACGAGGGCCAGCGCCCCCGTCACCACACCCGCCACCGTTGCTGCCGTCGTACGCCCCACCCGCATGCCATCCCCCTCGTCGCTCTCTCTCTTCGCACCATACGCGGCGAGGGCGGCTGTCGGTGCCGCGTGGCAGGCTGTCGATCAATGGCATCCGACGTCCTCGAGCGCTTCTCCCCCGCCACCGCGGAGTGGTTCCGCGGCTCCTTCAGCGAGCCCACCGCCGCGCAGGCCGGGGCCTGGGACGCGATCAGCTCCGGGCAGCACGCCCTCGTGGTCGCACCGACCGGCTCCGGCAAGACCCTGTCGGCGTTCCTGTGGGCCCTCGACCGCCTGGCGAGCACCCCGCCACCGCAGGAGAAGCTCAAGCGCTGCCGGGTGCTCTACATCTCCCCCATGAAGGCCCTCGCGGTCGACGTCGAGCGCAACCTGCGCTCCCCCCTCGTCGGCATCGGCCACGCGGCGACACGACTCGGGCTCCCCCAGCCGGACATCACCGTGGCCGTCCGGTCCGGTGACACCCCGGCCAACGAGCGCCGCGCCTTTGCCCGCACCCCCAGCGACGTCCTCATCACGACTCCCGAGTCGTTGTTCCTCATCCTCACCTCCCAGGCACGTGAGGCACTCGCCGGAGTCGAGACCGTCATCCTCGACGAGGTGCACGCCGTCGCGGGCACCAAGCGGGGGGCCCACCTCGCGCTCACTCTCGAGCGGCTCGACGCCCTCCTCGACACACCGGCGCAGCGCATCGGGCTGTCGGCGACGGTCGAGCCCGTCGAGGAGGTGGCCCGCTACCTCGCCGGGGGCAGGCCGGTCGAGATCGTCCGGCCCCCGTCGACCAAGGAGTGGGACCTCGACGTCGTCGTCCCCATCGCCGACATGTCCAGCCTGGGCGAGGTCATCGAGGACGACCTCTCCGGTCCTGCCTCGGGCGGCGAGCGCCGCGCCTCGATCTGGCCCCACGTCGAGGAACGCATCGTCGACCTCATCGCCTCCCACCGCTCCACCCTGGTGTTCTCCAACTCCCGTCGGCTCGCCGAGCGGCTCACCAGCCGGCTCAACGAGATCTGGGAGGAGCGCCTCGAGACGGCGGCCGCCGAGCGGGCGGACGAGGAGGGCGCAGTCCAGGGCGACGAGGCGGCCGCGCCCGCGTCCGACAGCCGTCGTGCCCTCGCCGGGGCGCGCACGCCGGCCCAGATGATGGCGCAGGCCGGGTCGAGCTCGGGCGCTCCTGCCGTGCTCGCCCGCGCCCACCACGGGTCGGTGAGCAAGGAGCACCGGGCCCTCATCGAGGAGGACCTCAAGGCTGGCCGGCTCCCGGCCGTCGTCGCCACGTCCAGCCTCGAGCTGGGCATCGACATGGGGGCGGTCGACCTCGTCGTGCAGGTCGAGTCCCCGCCGTCGGTCGCCAGCGGCCTGCAGCGCGTGGGCCGCGCGGGGCACCAGGTCGGGGCGGTCTCGCGGGGCGTGTTGTTCCCGAAGTTCCGTGGCGACCTGGTGCAGACGGCCGTCGTCGTCGAGCGGATGCGGGCCGGGGCCATCGAGTCGCTGCACGTCCCGGCCAACCCCGTCGACGTCCTCGCCCAGCAGATCGTCGCCATGTGCGCCCTCGACGAGTGGACCGTCGACGACCTCGAGAAGGTCGTCCGCGGCGCGACCCCGTTCGCCTCACTGCCGAGATCGATCCTCGAGTCGGTCCTGGACATGCTGTCGGGCCGCTACCCCAGCGACGAGTTCGCCGAGCTGCGGCCCCGCATCGTCTGGGACCGCGTCACCGGTGTCCTCAGCGGTCGCCCCGGCGCCCAGCGCCTCGCCGTCACCTCCGGCGGCACCATCCCCGACCGCGGCCTGTATGCCGTGTTCCTGGCCTCGTCCGAGGGGGCCGGGCGGCGCGTGGGCGAGCTCGACGAGGAGATGGTCTACGAGTCGCGGGTCGGTGACGTCTTCACCCTCGGCACGTCGACCTGGCGGATCGAGGACATCACCCACGACCGGGTGCTCGTCACCCCGGCCCCCGGCATGCCCGGCAAGCTGCCGTTCTGGAAGGGCGACCAGCTCGGCCGCCCTGCCGAGCTGGGGCGCGCCGTGGGGGCGTTCGTCCGCGAGGTCGTCGGACTCGGCGACGCCAAGGCTCGTGAACGCGTCACCGCCGCGGGCCTGGACGAGTGGGCCACCGACAACCTCCTCGCCTACCTGCGTGAGCAGAAGGAGGCCACCGGCCACGTGCCCGACGACCGCACCATCGTCGTCGAGCGCTTCCGCGACGAGATCGGCGACTGGCGGGTGGCCGTCCACTCCCCCTTCGGTGGCCAGGTCCACGCACCGTGGGCGCTGTGCGTCTCGGCCCGGATGCGTGAGCGATTCGGCGTCGACGTGCAGGCGATGCACGGGGACGACGGGATCGTGTTCCGACTGCCTGACCTGGAGTTCGAGGACGGCCGCGGTGTGGGAGCCGAGCTCATGGAGCTCGTCCGCCTCGACCCCGAGGAGGTGCACGACCGCGTCACCTCCGAGATCGGCGGTTCGGCGTTGTTCGCAGCCCGCTTCCGCGAGTGCGCCTCGCGCGCCCTGCTGCTGCCCCGTCGCCGCCCCGACCGTCGCCAACCGTTGTGGCAGCAGCGTCAACGGGCGGCCCAGCTGCTCGAGGTCGCCAGCCAGTACGCCTCCTTCCCGATCATCCTCGAGACCGTCCGAGAGTGTGTCCAGGACGTGTTCGACGTCCCCGGCCTGGAGACCCTGATGCGCTCGGTGGAGTCGCGCGAGGTGACGCTCGTCGACGTCGAGTCCCGCCAGCCCTCACCGTTCGCCCGGTCCCTGATGTTCGGGTACGTCGCCCAGTTCCTCTACGAGGGCGACTCACCGCTCGCCGAGAAGCGCGCCGCCGCGCTCTCCCTCGACCCCACGCTGCTCGCCGAGCTGCTGGGCCGCGGCGAGGGGCTCTCACTACGCGACCTGCTCGACCCGGAGCAGGTCACCCGCACCGAGAACGAGCTCCAGCGACTCGTGCCCGATCGCGCCTGCCGGGACGCCGAGGACATCGCCGACCTGTTGCGGGTCCTTGGCCCGCTGTCCCTCCCCGAGATCCAGCGGCGTTCGCAAGAAGCGTTGTCCCACAAGGAGATCGGCGGCTGGCTCGTCGACCTCGAGGGTGCTCGACGGCTGATCCGGGTGCGTGTGGCGGGCGAGGAGCGCTGGGCCGCGATCGAGGACGCGGCCCGTCTGCGCGACGCCTTGGGTGCATCCCTGCCGGTGGGCATCCCCCAGACCTTCCTCGAGCCGGTCCCCGATCCGCTGGGTGACCTCGTCGCCCGGTTCGCCCGCACCCACGGACCCTTCCCCGTCGCGACGGTGGCAGCCTGGTGGGGTGTCGGGCCTGCCGTGGCCCTGGACACCCTGCGACGCCTGGTCGCCTCGGGGCGCGTCGTCGAGGGCGAGCTGCTGCCGCTGGAGAACGGCGGCGGCAAGCACGGCCTCGACTACTGCGACGCCGAGGTGCTGCGCATGCTGCGCCGCCGCTCGCTGGCGGCGCTGCGTGCCGAGGTCGAGCCGGTCGCGACGGTCGAGCTGGCCAGGTTCCTGCCGCAGTGGCAGGGCGTCGGCGGTGGCCTTCGCGGTCGCGACGGTCTCATCCGAGCCGTGGAGCAGCTCGCCGGAGCCGTCCTGCCCGCGAGCGCGCTCGAGACGCTGGTGCTGCCCACCCGGGTGGCCGGCTACACCGCCTCCCTGCTTGACGAGCTCACCAGCAGCGGTGAGGTGCTGTGGCGCGGCCACGGCTCGCTGCCCGGTGACGACGGCTGGGTCTCCCTGCACCTCGCCGACACGGCTCACCTCACGATGCCTCCGCCGTCCGACGAGGTGCTCACCGAGTCCCAGCAGGTGATGGTCGACGCGCTCTCCGGCGGCGGCGCCTACTTCTTCCGCACCCTGTCCGACGCCGTCGGCAGCACCGACGACGAGCAGGTCCTGGCCGACCTGTGGGCCCTGGTCTGGTCCGGCCGGGTCAGTGGCGACACCATTGCCCCGCTGCGTGCCCTGCTGTCCGGTGGCAAGACCGCCCACCGCCGCGCCGCATCCGGCCCGAGGTCGTCGCGCTACGCCGGGCGGCAGGGTTCGCTCGGCACCCTCTCCGGCCGCCGGGGCCTGGGCCGTCCGTCGCTGCCCACTCGCTCCGGTCCTCCGGCCGGCGCCGGACGCTGGTCGCTGCTGCCGGGGAGCGAGGGCGACGCCACGGTGCGCGCCTACGCCACGGCCGAGGTCCTGCTCGACCGGTATGGCGTGGTGACCCGCGGATCGGTCGTGGCCGAGGACGTGCCGGGCGGGTTCGCCGGGGTCTATCGCGTGCTCGCCGCCGCCGAGGAGTCCGGGCGCGTGCGTCGGGGGTACTTCGTCGAGTCGCTCGGCGCAGCCCAGTTCTCCACCACCGGCGCCATCGACCGCATCCGTGCGGGGTCCCGCCAGCCCGGTGCCGACCCCGACGACCGACAGGGCCCGGCGCTGGTGCTCGCGGCAACGGACCCGGCCAACGCGTACGGCGCCGCCCTCCCCTGGCCGGAGCGCGCCCCCCGGGATGAGGACGCCCCTGCTGACAGCGAAGCCGGACGGGCAGCGGGGGGCCGCAAGGGCCACCAGCCCGGTCGCAAGGCCGGAGCCCTCGTGGTGCAGGTCGACGGCGAGCTCGTCCTCTACGTCGAACGTGGCGGGAAGACCCTGCTGTCCTGGACCGACGACCCGATGCGCCTGCAGAGCGCCGCGGACGCCCTCGCACTCGCCGTGCGAGAGGGCGCCCTCGGGCGGCTGACCGTCGAGAAGGCGGACGGTGGGGCGCTGCTGGGGTCCGAGCACCCACTCGTGTCAGCGCTGGCCAACGCCGGGTTCCATGCCACCCCGCGCGGGCTGCGGCTCCGGCGATGAGCCCTGCCGCCCACCCGACCGGCGTCCTCGTGCCCGGAGCCCGGCGTGCCTGAGGGAGACACGGTCTGGCGCACGGCGACGCGCCTCCACCGGGCTGTCGCAGGTCAGGAGATCACGCTCTGGGACACGCGGTTCCCCGAGATCGCGACGACCGACTTCCGGGGAGCGACGACCACCGAGGTGGTCAGCCGGGGCAAGCACGTCCTGCACCGGCTCGACAACGGCGTCACCATGCACTCGCACCTGCGGATGGAGGGGCAGTGGCGGGTCGAGGCCCCTGCCGACAACGGACGGTGGCTGCACCGGGCCGACCTGCGGGCGGCCGTCGGCACCAAGGAGTGGACCGCCCTGGGCCTACGGCTCGGGATGCTGGAGCTCCTGCCGACCAGCCGGGAGTCCGACGTTGTCGGCCACCTGGGTCCCGATGTCCTCGGTCCCGACTGGGACGCCGCCATCGCGATCACCAACCTGCGCGGTTCAGCCACGACCATCGGAGCCGCGCTCCTCGACCAGCGCAACCTCGCCGGCGTCGGCACCCTTTGGGCGTCGGAGAGCCTGTTCATGGAGAAGGTGCACCCGTGGGCCGAGGCTGCCGAGCTGTCCCCCGACGTCGTGGAGCGGCTGGTTGCCCGGGCCCAGCGGCTGCTCGACACCGCCCGCCACCATGCGGTGCAGTCGAGCACCGGCGTCCGCCGACGTGGCGAGGAGAACTTCGTCCACGCCCGGTCCGGCCGACCCTGCCGGCGGTGCGGGACGAACATCCGGGTGGCCATGATCGGACAGGCACCCCAGGAACGCACGATGTTCTACTGCCCCACCTGCCAGGGCGGCCTCGGCCCGACCGATGACGGTCGGCCCCAGCGACCGATGGGCTCCTCAGGCGGACGGGCCCAGCCCTACCGCCGAGCCTGAGCTCGCCGGCTCGGCCCGCTGCAGGCCAGATGCCGGGGCGAGGACTTCACCCCGCCCCACTCACGGAGCCGCGGGCGCACCAGCTCGGGCGAGGATCGCCTCGACCACCTCGGTCTTGGCGTCCGCGTAGTCCTGCACGAAGCGCCACCGGCGGGTGGCGAGCTCGCGCTTGGTCGCGGCATACAGCTCGCGGTCCTGCGGGTGCGTGCACAACCACTCGCGGAACACGCGCATCCGCGTGATCTCTGCGTCCGCCGCGCCTGGCGAGAACACGTGCAGGTTGACGTCGTGCGGGCTCCTGGTCTCCGCGCGGCGGTACAGGACACGATGCTCGAGCCAGTCCGGCTCGCGGATGCGCAACGTGTAGCCGGCTGACTCGAGGGCCGGCAGGTAGGCCGACTCGTCCGAGGAGTCAGTCACCAGGAGCAGGATGTCGATGACCGGCTTCGCCGGCAGCCCCGGCACCGAGGTCGACCCGACGTGCTCGACCGCCACAGCGACAGCCCCCAGAGCCGCGGTGATGACTGCTCGTTCGACCTCGAACCTGGCCGCCCACGCCGGGTCGTGCTCGACGACCAGAACAGGCACGGCATACGGGACCAATTTGCCGACCACCGCGCTGGGAAGCGGCGGCTCTTCGTCGACCACCCGGGCCCGCAGGTCAGGCGGCGGAGGCGGAGACCAGCGTGCTGGCCGGGAGCGGCAGCGAGACGGGGGCGGTCAGCGCCTCGGTCTCGGCGACGCGCTCGGACACCTGGCCGAGGACCTCGGAGAGCGGGAGGTGCAGCGCCCCACAGATCGATGCCAGCAGCTCGGAGGAGGCTTCCTTCTCGCCGCGCTCGACCTCACTGAGGTAGCCGAGGGAGACGGACGCCGCCGCAGAGACCTCGCGCAGGGTGCGGCCCTGGGACTGCCGCTGCTCGCGGAGGACGTCGCCGAGCTCACGACGGAGCAGGATCATGACGCCTCCTTCAGCTGGTCGTCACCGGAACAAGTACAGGACCACGGTACCCCGCACCCCTGACGCCGCGCGCAGAGGATTCGCGAAACGAGCGGCACGCAGACCTCAACGACCGACACGGCCGGAATCTTCCGCCTCATCCACCCCACCCGTCCACCCTGACGCGCCGATCTGGGACAGGACCTCGGTGACCAGCCCGAGGACCGAGGTCACCGTGGAAGCCCGGATCTGGGCGCGGTCACCGTCGAGCCCCAGCTCGCGCACCTGCACCTCGTCGACCGCCTCCCCGGCGCGAGCCACGGCGACGAAGACGGTGCCCACCGGCATACCGTCCTGGGGGTCCGGACCGGCCACGCCCGTGGTCCCGATGCCGACGTCGGCCCCGCACACCCGCGCGGCTCCCAACGCCATCTCGCGGGCCACCCGGGCCTGCACGGCCCCGCCTGAGGCGAGGACCTGCGGGTCCACGCCGAGCACGGAGGCCTTGAGGTCGGTGGCGTAGCTGACCACCGCACCGCGAACGACCGCGGAGGCGCCTGGCACGTCCGTCAGCGCTGCGCAGACCAGTCCTCCCGTGAGGGACTCCGCTGCGGCGATGGTCAGACCGGCGGAGCGCAGCCGCGCGACCACGTCCGCGGGCGAGACGGACGCGCTGGACGAGCCGGTGGCGGTCATCAGTGCCGAGCTGCGCGCGCCGCACGCTTCATCTCGGCACGTTCGCTCGTCCGTCGCAGCCGGTTGGCCTTGTAGGCGATGTCGAGCCCGGTCACGACGGTCACCAGGACAGCGAGACCGAGGACCACCCACGCCACGAGCTGCCAGACGTCGGATCCGGGGAAGGTCGCCAGGGGCAGGGTGAACAGCGTCAGGCCAAGGCTCTGCAGGGCGGTCTTCACCTTCCCACCCCGGCCTGCGGGCATCACGCCGTGCCGGATGACGACGAAGCGCATCACGGTGACGCCCCACTCGCGGACCAGCACGACGATGGTGATCCACCACGGGAGGTCACCCAGGGACGCGAGGCCGATGAACGCCATGCTCATCAGGGCCTTGTCGGCGATGGGGTCCGCGATCTTGCCGAAGTTGGTGATGAGACCGCGGCTGCGGGCCAGGTCGCCGTCGACGCGGTCCGTCGCCGTCGCGATGACGAACACCGCTGCCGCCCACCACCGCATGGTCGAGTCGTGACCACTGCCGGCCAGCAGCAGCCAGCCGTAGACCGGGACCAGCAAGATCCGCGAGACCGTGAGGGCATTCGCGATGTTCCAGGCGCTGGGCGTCGGGGTCGACACCGGCACGGTCATGGGGTCCGGCCGCGGGGCCGACTCGCTCATGCTGGTTCTGCCACGAGGTCGATGCCCTCGGTTGCCACCACCACCGCGCGCACGATGTCGCCGACAGCCAGCCCGGGCCAGTCCTCGGGCGACAGCAGGGTCACCCCATCGACGTCCGGACCCTGGTGCTCCGCCCGGCCGACCACCATGGACTCCTCGTCGTCGTCGTCGGTCGCGCCGGCGCCGGTGGGGTCGAGGCGGGGCACGGACTCGACGAGCACCTCGACGGTCTCGCCGATCCGCTCCTCGGCGCGCTGGAGGTTGAGCTCCTCGATGAGGGCGGTGAACCGAGAGACCCGCTCGGCGACGACGTGCTCGGGCAGCTTGTCGCCGTAGGACTCCGCCTCCGTGCCGTCCTCGTCGGAGTAGCCGAACACGCCGACGACGTCGAGCCGGGCCGCCACGAGGAAGGCCTCGAGCTCGTCGAGGTCGGCCTCGGTCTCACCGGGGAAGCCGACGATGACGTTGCTGCGGATGCCGGCCTTCGGCGCGCGGGCCCGCACCTGCTCCAGCAGACCGAGGAACGCCTCGCGGCCCCCGAACCGGCGCATCGAGCGCAGCAGGGTGGCCGAGGCGTGTTGGAAGGAGATGTCGAAGTAGGGGACGACCCCAGGGACCGACGCCATCGCGTCGAGCAGGTCGGGGCGGATCTCCGCCGGCTGCAGGTAGGAGACCCGCACCCGCTCGATACCGGGCACGGCGGTGAGCTCGGGCAGGAGCTTCTCGAGGAGGCCGAGGTCGCCGAGGTCCTTGCCGTAGGAGGTGGAGTTCTCGCTGACGAGGAAGAGCTCCTTGACGCCGCGCTCCCCCAGCCAGCGGGCCTCGGCGACGATGTCCATCGGTCGGCGGGAGACGAACGCGCCACGGAACGACGGGATGGCGCAGAACGCGCAGCGTCGGTCGCAACCGCTGGCGATCTTGAGCGGCGCCCACGGGCGACCGTCGAGCCGGGCGCGGATGACTCGCGGCCCGGACGCCGGGACCGGTCCCTCGATGGTGACGTCGACGGGCTCGGCAGCGGCGACCTGCTCGGGCGAGGTGCCGTCCTGGGACGGGACGACGGGAGCGGCCGGACCAGAAGGACCGCCGTGGCCGGGGAGGGCGACACCGGCGGCGCCGGCCTGGCGCTGCACCGGTGAGAGGGGCAGCAGCCGACGACGGTCGCCGGGCGTGTGCGGCTCCGGCGCGTGCCCGTCGAGGATGGCCCGCAGGTGGCTGGACATGTCGGCGTAGGAGTCGAAACCGAGGACGGCGTCGGCCTCAGGGAGCTCGGCGGCGAGCTGCTTGCCGTACCGCTCGGCGAGGCAACCGACTGCGACGACCTTCTGCGTCTTCGACTGGCCCTTGCGGGCGGACGCCTCGAGCAGGACGTCGATCGAGTCCTTCTTGGCCTGCTCGACGAACCCGCAGGTGTTGACCACCGCGACGTCCGCGTCGTCCGCGTCGTCGACGAGGAGCCATCCCTCGGCGGCGAGACGCCCGGCCAGCTCCTCGGAGTCGACCTCGTTGCGGGTGCACCCCAAGGTCACCAGGGCCACGCTGCGCTGCTCGGTCGAACTCATGGCCTCCACTCTACGGTGAGTAACGTGGCCGCCATGACGACCACCGCCGACCGCGTCGCCGCCGTGCTGCGCCACCACCCCGTCATCGACGGTCACAACGACCTCCTGTGGGAGGCGCGCGAGCGGGTGGGCTACGACTTCGACCGCCTCGACATCGCCGCCGGCGGCACCCCGACCCGACACGGACCTGCCGCGGCTGCGCGCTGGTGGCGTGGGCGGGCAGTTCTGGTCCGTGTTCGTCCCTGCCGAGCTGACCGGCGACGACGCCGTGAGCGCGACGCTGGAGCAGATCGATGCCGGTCACCAGATGGTCGCGAGGTATGGCGCGGACCTCGCCTTCGCGAGGACCGCGGGCGACATCGAGGCCGCCTGGGAGTCCGGCCGGATCGCCTCTCTGCTCGGGGCCGAGGGCGGCCACTCGATCAACAGCTCCCTGGCGACGTTGCGCGATGTTGCACGTCCTCGGCGTCCGCTACATGACGCTCACCCACAACAGCAACGTCCCGTGGGCCGACTCGGGGACCGATGTCCCGGTGCTGGGCGGCCTGTCACCTTTCGGGGTCGAGGTGGTCCGGGAGATGAACCGGATCGGCATGCTCGTCGACCTCTCCCACGTCTCGGCCGACACGATGCGCGACGCCCTGCGGGTCGCCGAGGTCCCGGCGATCTTCAGCCACTCCTCCGCGCGGGCGGTGGCCGACAGCCCGCGCAACGCCCCCGACGACGTGCTGGAGTCCCTGCGCGACAACCGTGGCGTCTGCATGGTCACGTTCGTGCCCAAGTTCGTGAACCCCGACGCCGCGGCGTGGCAGGCCGAGGCGGTCGCCGCCGCTGCCGACGCCGGGGTGACCCAGGCCGAGGGCCCGGCGTTCGAGGCGTGGGGTCGGGCCTACCGCGAGCGCACCGCTCCGGCGCCGGGCGCCACCCTCGAGGACGTCGTGCGGCACTGCGAGCACATCCGCGAGGTCGGCCGGGGTCGACCACGTGGGCCTCGGCGGCGACTACGACGGTGTGGGCGAGCTGCCTGCCGGGCTCGAGGACGTCAGCTGCTATCCCGCGCTGCTCGAGGCGCTCGCCGATCGCGGCTGGTCCGACGACGACCTCGGCAAGCTGACGAGCGGCAACATCGTGCGGGTGCTGCGCGAGGCGGAGGAGGGCGCCCAGCGCCTCCAGTCCGAGCGTGGCCCGAGCCTCGCGACCATCGCCGACCTCGACGGCGAGCGAGTGCCTGAGTCAGGGACCGCGTCGGAGCCCGAGACCGCCTAGTTGCGCCAGCGCGTGATCGTCAGGCCCACGACGCGGGCGATGATCAGGGCGACGTACATGACCCCGGCGACCTGCTCGATGATGACGACCGAGCGGGCGTGCGGCAGCACGGCGGTGACGTCGGACAGCCCGACGCTGGTGAGGTTGGCGAACGACAGGTAGAGCAGCTCGAGGAAGGTCCGGTGACCCTCCCCCTGGAAGGAGATGAACGACCCGGGCCAGATGACCTGCACGGCCATGAACAGGTAGGCGAACATCCACGAGACGACGGTGAAGTTGGCACCGACGGCAAAGATCTCGTCGCGGGTCACCCACGAGTCGTCGAACAGGTAGCGGATCAGGCCGTATCCCGTGTAGCCGTAGAACGCCGCGTGGAACAGTGCCGACCACAGCACGACCTGCTGGTTCGCGGGGAGGAACCCTTCGGCGACGGTGAGGGCGACCACCGGCAGACCCAGCACGACGGCCACCCAGGTGAGCGCGGGGGTGGCCCGGACGGCATACACGGCGACGGCGAGCACGAGGACACCGAAGAGGCCGATGATGCTCCGCCCGAGCGGGGTGTCGCCGGCGAACGGGTAGGCCAGGACCTCCAGGAGCTGGGCTGCGAGGAGCACCCCGCTGGGGTGGCTCTTGACGGCCCTCAACGCGTCACGCATGGCGACCACCCTAGGGTCGGGCCGTCAAGATCGCGTCAACGCCAGTCAAGGCGACGTCAACGCAGCCGGGAGGCGACGGCGGAAGTCCTTGACTGACAGGGTGATCGAGAACCTTCTCGCCGCCCTGCTCGGCGTGGCGCTGCTGGCCTACCTGGTCTATGCGCTCGTCCGCCCGGAGCGGTTCTGATGTCCCAGACGGCAGCCGGGTTGCTGTCCCTCCTGACCCTCGTGGTCGCCCTCGTCGTGGTCTGCGTGCCGCTGGGGACGTGGATCTTCAAGGTCTTCACGGACACCCGGCACTGGCGGGTGGAGCGGCTGCTCTACCGGTTCGCAGGCGTGGACCCCGAGCGCGAGCAGGGGTGGCGCGCGTATGCCGTGAGCGTCGGCGCCGTGAGCGTGGTCGGGTTCGTCCTGCTGCTCGCCCTCATCCTCCTGCAGACCTCGCTGCCCCTGCGCCAGGGCTCCGGCGGCATGGGCATGACCACCGCCATCAACACCGCGGTGTCGTTCGTGACCAACACCAACTGGCAGAGCTATGCCGGTGAGGCCGGGGTGACCCCGCTGGTCCAGACCGTCGGCCTGACCGTGCAGAACTTCGTGTCCGCCGCCGTCGCCCTGGCCGTCTGCATCGCGCTGACCCGCGCCCTGGCCCGTGACGGGACCGGGCGGCTGGGCAACTTCTGGGTCGACCTCGTGCGCGGCACCGTGCGGATCCTGCTGCCGGGCGCCGTCCTCGGGGCGGTCGTCCTGCTCGCGGGTGGAGTCATCCAGAACCTCACGGCGCCGTCGACCATCACCGGCCTCTCGGGCGTCGAGCAGGTCGTCCGAGGGGGTCTCGTCGCCTCGCAGGAGGCGATCAAGGAGTTCGGCACCAACGGCGGCGGCTACTTCAACGCCAACTCGGCCCACCCGTTCGAGAACCCCAACCCCTTCACCAACCTGTTCGAGGTGTTCCTGCTCCTCGTCGTGCCGTTCGCCCTCCCCCGGGCCTTCGGCCTCATGGTCGGCGACCGCCGCCAGGGCCGGGCGCTGCTGGGGTTCGCCTCCGTCCTGTTCGCCGCCGGTGTCGCCCTGACCACGTGGGCCGAGGTGGCCGCGTCCAGCGCGGCGACCGGGTCCATGGAGGGCAAGGAGCAGCGCTTCGGTGTCTGGGCGTCGGCGGTGTTCGGCGCCGCCACGACGAGCACCTCGACCGGGGCGGTCAACTCGATGCACGAGTCCTACAGCCCGCTCGGCGGCGGGGCGGTCCTCACGAACATGTTGCTCGGTGAGGTCTCGCCCGGCGGCGTCGGCTCGGGGCTCTACGGGATCATCGTCATCGCGATCCTGTCGGTGTTCGTCGCCGGCCTCATGGTCGGGCGCACCCCGGAGTACCTCGGCAAGACCATCGGCCGGCGCGAGATCACCATGGCCGCGCTGTACTCCCTGGTGATGCCGGTGCTGGTCCTCGGCTTCACCGGCGCCGCCCTGTCGATGGACGGGCCGCGCAGCACGATGCTCGCCAGCGGACCCCACGGCCTGACCGAGGTGCTCTACGCGTATGCGTCGGCCACCAACAACAACGGCAGCGCCTTCGCGGGACTCACGGCGGACCACCCCTGGTACAACCTGACGCTCGCGTTCTGCATGGCGGTCGGTCGGTTCGCGCCCATGGTGCTGGTTCTCGCTCTCGCGGGTTCCCTTGCAGCACAACGGCGTCGACCGGAGACCGCCGGCACCATGCCGACACACACGCCGCTGTTCACCGGCCTGCTCGTCGGCATCGCCCTGGTCCTCGCCGGGCTCACCTTCTTTCCGGCCCTTGCCCTCGGACCCCTCGCGGAGGCCCTGTCATGAACCGCACCACCCTGCTGGCCGCCATGCCCCAGGCGGTGGCCAAGCTCGACCCGCGTCACCTCGTCCGCACACCGGTGATCTTCGTCGTGTGGGTCGGCTCGGTCCTCACCACGGTCCTGGCGATCGTCCACCCCTCGGTCTTCGGCTGGGGCGTCGCCTTCTGGCTCTGGGCGACGGTGCTGTTCGCCAACGCGGCCGAGGCGATCGCCGAGGGGCGCGGTCGGGCCCAGGCGGCGTCCCTGCGGGCCACCCGGACCGAGACGATGGCCGTGCGCCTCAAGGCCGACGGCACCAGCGAGAACGTCCCCGGCACCACGCCTGCGGATCGGCGACCGCGTGCGCGTCGTCGCCGGCGAGGTGATCCCGGGTGACGGCGACGTCGTCGAGGGGGTCGCCACCGTCGACGAGTCGGCGATCACCGGCGAGTCCGCGCCCGTCGTCCGAGAGTCCGGAGGCGACCGGTGCGCCGTGACGGGCGGCACGACGGTGCTGTCCGACGAGATCGTCGTCCGCATCACCTCCCAGCCGGGTGAGTCCTTCATCGACCGGATGATCGCCCTCGTCGAGGGCGCCACGCGCCAGAAGACACCCAACGAGATCGCGTTGACCGTGCTGCTGACCACCTTGACGATCCTCTTCCTCGTCACGGTCATGGCGCTCCAGCCGCTCGCGGCGTACTCCGGTGCGCTGCAACAGGTCATCGTGCTGGTGGCGCTCCTCGTCTGCCTGATCCCGACGACGATCGGCGCCCTGCTGTCAGCCATCGGCATCGCCGGCATGGATCGCCTCGTGCAGCGCAACGTCCTGGCCATGTCGGGACGTGCCGTCGAGGCCGCCGGCGACGTGTCGACGCTGCTGCTCGACAAGACCGGCACCATCACGCTCGGCAACCGCCGGGCAAGCGAGCTCACTGCGCTGTCCGGCGAGTCGGACGCCGACCTCGCACACGCGGCATACCTCTCCTCGTTGGCGGACGGGACGCCCGAGGGGCGCTCCATCGTCGAGCTGGCCACCTCGCTCGACCGCTTCGAGGGCGCGACGTCGGCGGAATCGCTGGCGGCGCAGGGGGCTGAGTTCGTGGAGTTCAGCGCGCAGACCCGGATGTCCGGGGTGGACCTGCCCGACGGGAGCCGCATCCGCAAGGGCGCCGCGTCCGCGGTCGCAGCGTGGGTGACGCGCGAGGGCGGGACGACACCACCCGAGACGCAGCAGCTCGCCGACCACATCGCCGGCGACGGCGCCACCCCTCTCGTCGTCGCCCGTGCCGAGCCCGGGGAGCCCCCATGCGTGCTGGGGCTGGTGCGCCTCAAGGACGTCGTCAAGCCGGGGATGACCGAACGCTTCGCCACGTTGCGCCGCATGGGAATCCGCACCGTCATGATCACCGGCGACAACCAGCTCACCGCTGCGGCGATCGCCAAGGAGGCCGGGGTCGACGACTTCCTCGCCGAAGCCACCCCCGAGGACAAGATGGCCCTCATCATCAAGGAGCAGGCGGGCGGCCGGCTCGTCGCGATGACCGGTGACGGCACCAACGACGCGCCTGCCCTGGCGCAGGCCGACGTGGGGCTGGCGATGAACACCGGCACGTCGGCAGCGAAGGAGGCCGGCAACATGGTCGACCTCGACTCCGACCCGACCAAGCTCATCGAGGTCGTCGCGATCGGCAAGCAGCTGCTCATCACCCGCGGCGCGCTGACGACGTTCTCGATCGCCAACGACATCGCCAAGTACTTCGCGATCATCCCCGCGATGTTCGTGGTGCTGTTCCCCGGCCTCGGCGCCCTCAACATCATGCGCCTCGGGTCGCCGGAGTCCGCGATGCTCTCGGCCGTCATCTTCAACGCCCTGGTCATCATCGCGCTCGTGCCACTGGCGCTGCGAGGCGTGCACTACCGCCCCGGCGGTGCGGCCGACCTGCTGCGCCGCAACCTGCTCGTCTACGGCCTCGGCGGCATCGTCGCCCCCTTCATCGGCATCAAGGCGATCGACCTCCTCGTGTCCCAGCTCCCCGGATTGAGCTGACCACCCATGACCTCACTCACCCGCCAGTACGCCGCGGCGCTGCGGCTGATGCTCGCCCTCACCGTCCTGCTCGGCGTGGTCTACCCCGCCGTGATCTACGGCGTCGGTCGGGTCGGGCTGTCCGGCCAGGCGAACGGCTCTTGGTGGAGAGGAACGGCACGGTCGTCGGTTCCTCGTTGCTGGGACAGCGGTTCAGCGGCGACCGCTGGTTCCACGGGCGCCCGTCGGTCAGCGACTACTCCGGCGACACCAGCGGCGGCTCCAACCTCGCGGCGTCGAGCAAGGACCAGGTGACGGCCGTCGCGCAGCGACGCACAGCGGTGACCGCGGCGGACGGCAGGGGCACCGCGCAGGGGGCCGGCGCCATACCCGCCGACGCCCTGACCGCGTCCGCCAGCGGGCTCGACCCGCACATCTCCCCGGCGTACGCAGCACTGCAGGTGCCCCGTGTCGCGAAGGCGACCGGGCTCGGCACCGGGGTCGTCGAGAGGCTCGTGGCAGCGCACACCCAGGGACGCACCATCGGGTTCCTCGGGGCGCCGCGGGTCAACGTGCTCGAGCTCAACCTCGCGCTGACGCGGGCCGTCGGGTAGGACGACCCGCAGCCATGGGCCCACGACGCCCCGATGACGCCACAATGACGTCATGACCCCCGGGCGGCTGCGCATCTACCTCGGGGCGGCCCCCGGGGTGGGCAAGACCATGGCCATGCTCGACGAGGGGCACCGCCGGCTCGACCGCGGGACCGACGTCGTCGTCGGCTTCGTCGAGACGCACGGCCGCCCGCACACGGCGGCGGCGGTCGGCGACCTCGAGGTCGTGCCGCGCCGCGAGGTCGAGCACCGCGGCACCTCTGCGCGAGATGGACGTCGAGGCCGTCCTCGCCCGCCGCGCCCGAGGTCGCGCTCGTCGACGAGCTCGCCCACACCAACGCGCCCGGCAGCCGCGCACGCCAAGCGGTGGCAGGACGTCGAGGACGCTGCTCGACGCCGGGATCGACGTCATCTCGCACCGTCAACGTCCAGCACCTGGAGTCGCTCAACGACGTCGTCGAGTCGATCACCGGGATCCGCGCAGCAGGAGACCGTGCCCGACCGAGGTCGTGCGCGCCGCCGACCAGATCGAGCTGGTCGACATGTCGCCGCACGCGCTGCGCCGGCGGATGGCGCACGGCAACGTCTACCGGCCCGACCGGGTCGACGCCGCCCTGGCCAACTACTTCCGCGAGGGCAACCTGACCGCCCTGCGCGAGCTGTCGCTGCTGTGGCTCGCCGACCGGGTCGACGAGGGGCTCGAGGGCTACCGGCGCGACCACGAGCATCGACGTGCCCGTGGCCGGCCCGCGAGCGGGTCGTCGTCGCCGTCACCGGAGGGCCCGAGTCCGCGGCGCTGCTACGGCGTGGCGGCCCAGATCGCGTCCCGCGGCGCCGGGGGTGAGCTCGCTCGTCGCACACGTCACCCCCGCGGACGGGCTCATCGACGCCCGGCTGGAGAACATCGGTGAGATCCGGAGTTGGTCGCCGAGCTCGGCGGCACCTTCCACACCGTGGCAGGGGACGACGCGTCCACGGCCATCCTCGACGTTCGCCCGGGGCGTCAACGCCCGGCAGATCGTCCTCGGAGCCTCGCGCCGGACGTGGTGGCAGGCGTTGCGTGGTCGCGGCGTCGGCAGCGACGTCGTCGAGGGTGCGGGCGGCGACATCGACACCGTGATCGTCACCCACGAACAGGCCCATCGTGGGCGGTCGCGGCGCCGGCCCGGGAGGGTCGCCGGGAGGCGATGGCTGTCCGGCTGGCTGCTGGCCACGGTGGGCACCGCCGTCCTGACCGGACTGCTGGCCGTCACCCGTGAGTCGCACGACCTCCCGCTCGAGGTGCTGCTGTTCCTGGCCCTGACCGTCGGCAGCGCGCTCGCCGGCGGGTTCGGCACCGGCCGTGGTCTCGGCCCTGCTGGGCTCGCTCAGCCTCAACTGGTTCTTCACCGAACCGATCGGCACGCTGACGATCACCAACCCGCAGAACGCCGCAGCCGTCGTCGTGTTCCTGCTCGTCGCGGTCTCGGTGTCGTCGGCGGTCCACCTCAGCGACCGGAGGGCGGCGGCCGCCCGGCTGGCCCAACGCGAGGCGCTCGCCCTCGAACGCTCGGCCCAGACGCTGCTCGGCGAGCAGGACCCGCTCGCCGCCCTGCTCGAGCAGGTCGCCGACCTGTTCCACCTGACGTCCGCCGGGCTGGTGCGCCGCCAGTCGGTGCGCGAGCCGTGGCAGGTCGTCGCGGCGCTGCCGGGCTTCCACGTCGACGACCTGGACCGTGCGGCCGTGCTGGCCCCCGTCGACGACACGACGACGCTGGCCCTGTTCGGGCCGGTGCTGGCCGCCGACGAACGTCGGCTGGTCTCCGCCTTCGCCGCCCACGCCGAAGCGGTGCTGCGCCGGGCCGACCTCCTCGAGCAGGCCCGTCGCGCTGGTGCCCTCGCCCGGGACAACCGGGCCCGAACGGCGTTGCTCAGCGCGGTCTCCCACGACCTGCGCACTCCGCTGGCCGGCATCAAGGCAGCGGTGTCGGCGTTGCGCCAGCCGGGCGCTTCGTTCTCGGAGCAGGACGAGGCCGACCTCCTCGAGACGATCGAGGAGTCCTCCGACCGCCTCACCACCCTGGTGGCCAACCTCCTGGACATCTCGCGGCTGCAGAGCGGGGTCGTGGTCGCCCAGCGGTCGGAGGGCGCCGTCCTGGAGACGATCAGGCGGACCGTGTCGACCGTCACTGCTCCCGACCGGGTGCGCGTCACGGGCGCCGACGACCTGCCGCTCGCGCTCTACGACGAGGTGCTGCTCGACCGTGTCCTGGCGAACGTCGTCGAGAACGCCCTGCAGCACTCCGGCGGCCGACAGGAGGTCGTCGTCAAGGCCTACGCCACCGGAGACCGGCTCCAGGTCCGGGTCGTCGACCGCGGGTCCGGGGTCCCGGACTCGGCCAAGGCCGCCATCTTCGCGCCGTTCCAGCGCCTCGACGACGCACCGCGAGGGTCGGGCGTCGGGTTGGGCCTGGCCGTCGCCCGCGGGTTGATGGAGACGATGGAGGGGACGATCGTCGCCGAGGACACGCCCGGTGGCGGCCTGACGATCGTCCTCGAGCTCCCCCGCGCGCCCCACGCTGCCAGCACCGGTGCCGCGGCCGACGACGTCAGCCCCAGTGGCAGGATGCCCGCATGAGCGTGGTCCTGGTCGTCGACGACGAGCCACACCTGCGACGCACGCTCGCGATCAGCCTGCGGGCGCGAGGATACGAGGTCGAGACGGTCGGCGACGGCCGCTCGGCGCTGCAGTCGGTCGCCGAACGATCGCCCGACGTCGTGGTGCTCGACCTCGGTCTCCCGGACCTCGACGGCATCGACGTGCTGCGCCGGCTGCGCGAGACGTCCTCAGTGCCCGTCATCGTGCTCTCCGCGCGCACCGACTCCGCGGACAAGGTGGAGGCCCTCGACGTGGGCGCGGACGACTACGTCACCAAACCCTTCGGCATGGAGGAGTTCCAGGCTCGCGTCCGCGCGGCCCTGCGCCGAGGTGGCGAGAACGACAACCACCCGGCGGCGGTGCGGACCGACCACTTCGACCTCGACTTCGCCGAACGCACGGCGACGATCGGCGGGGAGGTCGTGCGGCTCACCCCGACCGAGTGGCGGCTGCTGGCGGTACTCGCGCGGCGACCCGGTCACCTGGTCTCGCAGAAGGACCTGCTGCACGAGGTCTGGGGTCCCGGCTACGGCCGCGAGTCCAACTACCTGCGGGTCTACGCCAACCAGCTGCGGCGCAAGCTCGAGCCCGACCCGGCCCGGCCGCGATACCTCGTCACCGATCCGGGCCAGGGCTACCGCCTCGACGTATGACGCGCGGTCAGGTGGCTTCGGCCGGGACCAGCCGCCCGCGCAGGGTGAGCGTCGCGACGACGAAGGCCAGCGAGGCGGTCATCGCCATGACCAGCGTCATGGGGACGGCGGAGCCGGACCCCATCGCACCGATCAGCGGGGCGGCAGCACCACCGATGACGAACTGGGAGGCACCGAGCAGGGCTGCGGCAGTGCCGGCTGCTTCGCCGTGCCGAGTGAGCGCGAGGGCAGGGGTGTTCGGCAACGTCAGGCCGCAGGCGAACAGGATGAACCACAGCGGCGTGAGGATCAGCGCGAGGCCCCCGAACCCGGTGGCGGCCGACGCGAGCATGAGCAGGGCCGCTACGGCGCCGATCGTCACCCCGGCGCGGACCAGCATCTGCGGCTGGAAACGCTTGAGCAGGAACGGGTTCACCTGCGAACCGGTGAGGAAGCCGATCGAGTTGAGCCCGAAGGCGAGCCCGAACTGGGTGACGCTCAGGCCGTAGATGTCCTGCAGGACGAACGACGAGCCACCGATGTAGGAGAACAGCGTCGCGAACATCAGGCCACTGATGAGGACGAGCCCGACGAAGGTGCGGTCGCGCAGCAGCGAGCCGTAGGTCGCCACGACCGGGCGGAACGCCAGCTTGCGACGGCGCGCGGGCGGCAGGGTCTCCCGCAGCGCGAACGACGCCAGGGTCACCATCATCGTCCCGGCGACCGCGAGCAGGACGAACACCCCGCGCCACGAGGTGACCTGGAGGATGAAGCCGCCGAGGGTCGGGGCGAGCACGGGCGCGAGGCCCATGACGAGCATGAGGCGCGACAGCATGGTCGCGGCGGCCGAGCCCGCGAACTGGTCACGCACCATGGCCATCGAGACGACGGCGACCGCGGCGTTGCCCAGGCCCTGCATGACACGGCCCACGGTGAGCAGCTGGATCGTCGGCGCGAACGCGCAGAAGACCGACGCGGCGATGTGCAGGGCCAGCCCGGCGATGAGCGGGCGGCGGCGCCCCACGGCGTCGGCGAGGGGGCCGACGAGGAGCTGGCCGAGCCCCATACCGAGCAGGATGCCGGTGAGGGTGAACTGGACGGCCGACTCGGACGCGCCGAGGTCCCGGGTGATCGAGGGCAGGGCCGGCAGGTAGGTGTCGATGGTCAGCGGGCCGATGGCGATGAGCGCACCGAGCACGAGGACGAAGCGCAGGTAGGCGCGCCCCGTCGGTGCGGGCGGCATGGCGTCAGCGGACGGCCGGGTCCTGCTGGTGGTGGAGGCAGAGGTGTCGACGGCGGTGTCGGGAAGGCTCTGGGTATGGTCGTCGGTCACGGTCTGGGGCGCGGCGGTCACGAGGGGGCCAACGCCGAAGGGCGCACGATCCATTCCGTCGTGCGCCCTTCGGCGTCGTTCGTCCCGCTCGTCGGACAGGCCGGGTCCGTCTGCCTACGGTCGCGGCCGTCGGTCGCGGCCGTCGGTCGCGGCCGTCAGTCGCGGCCGGTGAGCTCCCAGGCGTCCCCGGACTCCTCGACCTCTTCGCGGCCGGCGAACTGCGCCGCCACCGGGTCGTTGTCGTAGCGCGAGTCGGGCGCGTACCCCGGGGCGTAGGACGGGGTCGGTGCGCCGACCGGGACCTCGTCCGTGTGCTCGACCCCGCCCGCGGAGGCGACCGCCTGGCCGTCGAAGACCGGCTCGGCGTCCGGCACCTCGTCGCCGCGCATGAGCGCGAGCGTCGTGGGCAGGTCGTCGGGCTTGACGAGCACGTCGCGGGCCTTGGAACCCTCGGACGGCCCGACCACTCCGCGGGACTCGAGCAGGTCCATGAGGCGCCCGGCCTTGGCGAACCCGACCCGCAGCTTGCGCTGGAGCATCGACGTCGACCCGAACTGCGTCGTGACGACGAGCTCGGTCGCCTGCAGCAGCAGGTCGAGGTCGTCGCCGATGTCGTCCTCGACCTGCTTCTTGGCCGCGACGACGGTGACGTCGTCGCGGTAGTTGGGCTTGAGCTGGTCGGTGACGGCCTTGACGACGTTCTGGATCTCGGACTCGGTGACCCACGCACCCTGCACGCGCATCGTCTTGCTCGAACCCATCGGCAGGAACAGTGCGTCACCCTGGCCGATGAGCTTCTCCGCGCCCGGCTGGTCGAGCACGACGCGGCTGTCGGCGAGCGAGGACGTCGCGAACGCCATGCGCGACGGCACGTTGGCCTTGATCAGTCCGGTGACGACGTCGACCGAGGGCCGCTGCGTCGCGAGCACGAGGTGGATGCCGGCGGCGCGGGCGAGCTGGGTGATGCGGACGATCGACTCCTCGACGTCGCGCGGCGCGACCATCATCAGGTCGGCGAGCTCGTCGACGATGACCAGCAGGTACGGGTAGGGGTGGATGACCCGCTGGCTGCCCGGGAGCGGCTTGACCTTGCCGGCCTTGACCGCCTTGTTGAAGTCGTCGACGTGCTTGAACCCGAACTGCGCGAGGTCGTCGTAGCGCGTGTCCATCTCTCGCACGACCCACTGGAGGGCCTCGGCGGCCTTCTTGGGGTTCGTGATGATCGGGGTGATGAGGTGCGGGATCCCCTCGTATGCGGTGAGCTCCACCCGCTTCGGGTCGACCAGGACCATGCGGACCTCGTCGGGCGTGGAGCGCATGAGGATCGAGGTGATCATGGAGTTGACGAAGCTCGACTTGCCGGCGCCGGTGGCGCCCGCGACGAGCAGGTGCGGCATCTTGGCGAGGTTGGCGATGACGTAGCCGCCCTCGACGTCCTTGCCGACCCCCATGACCATCGGGTGGTCGTTGCCCCGGGCCGCCTGGCTGCGCAGCACGTCACCGAGGCTGACCTTCTCGCGGTCGGTGTTGGGGATCTCGATGCCGATGGCCGACTTGCCGGGAATCGGCGACAGGATGCGGACGTCGGCCGAGGCGACGGCATACGCGATGTTCTTGGAGAGGGCGGTGACGCGCTCGACCTTGGTGCCGCGACCGAGCTCGACCTCGTAGCGGGTGACCGTCGGGCCGCGGCTGAAGCCGGTGACCTGGGCGTCGATGTCGAACTGCTCGAGCACCTGGGTGAGCGACTCGACCACCCGGTCGTTGGCGGCGCTGCGAGCCTTGTGCGGCGAGCCGGGCTCGAGGAGTGCGTTGTCGGGCAACGTGTAGGTGATGTCACCGGCCAGCGCGAGCTGCTCCACCCGCTGGGGCAACGGCGTCGTCGGGGGCGCCTCGAGCACGACCTTCTCGGCCACGGGACGCACCTTCGCCAGCGCCGCGGCGGCTGCGTCCACCGGGGCGCCGGCCCCACCCGCGGCGGCGCCCGCACCGGGGGCGAGAACGCCGGGAGCGGTCGGGCGCTTCTCCCCCGGGCGCAGTCCGCCCTTGCCGTCGGGGACGACGACAGCGGCCTTCTCGAAGGCCTCGTCCCCGTCGAGGGGTCCCTCGGGCTCGATGACCCGGCGGCGGCGCTTGGGCTTCTCGGGCTCCTCGCCGACCGGCTCGTCGTACTCGACGCCGCGGTGCAGGAGGTGGTCACGCAGCTCCGCGAGGCGCTCGGGGATCAGGTGGACCGGGGTCGCGGTCATGACGAGCAGGCCGAAGAAGCCGAGCATGAGCAGGATCGGGACGGTGCCGTAGACCGACACCGCGGCCTGCAGGGGGCTCGAGGCGAGGAAGCCGATGATGCCGCCACCGTCCCGCATCACGTCCGCGCCCTGCGGCGGGGTGGGGATGCCCGCGGCGACGTGCGTCAGTCCGCAGGCGGCGAAGGCGAGCGTGCTGAGGCCGATGCCGATCCGGGAGTTGGCGCCGTCCTCCTGCGGAGCACGCAGCAGACGGACCCCCAGGTAGAGCAGGGCGAGCGGGACGGCATACGCGACACGGCCGAACGTGCCGGCGACGACGGCGTGGATGAGGTCGCCCACGGGGCCCTCCAGGGCCCACCACTCGCGGGCGGCCACGACGATCGCCAGGGCGAGCAGGAGGAACCCGAACCCGTCCCGACGGTGCTCCGGCTCGAGGTCGCGGGCACCGTTGCCGACCCGGCGGACCGCTCCCCCGGCCACGTGCGCCATACCCATCCAGGTGCCACGGACCGCGCGCAGCGGCAGGGGCAGCCCGCCACCGCTGGCCTTGCCGCGGGCAGGCTGCTTGCGCGGCGCGGGGGTGCGCCGGTTGGCGGGGCGGGTCGTGGTGCCCTTGCGCGCCTGCCCGGCCGAGGAGGAGCGCGTCGAGGTGGACGGACGTGTGGCCATGCTCCGCAGGGTACGCGACGGTCACACCGGACACACGCGTCACACGCGTCGCACCGGCGCCGATCTGGGACCCACCGGGCCCGTGAGCCGGACTGCCGCCCGTCGCAGCCCCGTGCAAGGTCTCAGATGGCGAGAAGGTCCGTCCGGGTGGTGGAGCTAGCGCCGGAGCGCCGCTACCTTCGTCGGCAAGGTCATGAGTGTCAGCGCACAGCCCCGGCTTGCTGACCAGCAACCCTCCACCGCGGTGGGGTGCTCCGGGTGACGACCGGGCCGTCTGCACCCGCAGCCGGCAAGCGCGGACCCGAGCTTGGCCCGGGTCCCACCGGACCCAGGAGCTGACCTCCATGTCGATCGCGAGCACCCCGCCGACCACCCCCGAGAGCACGCCGGACCGCGCGTTCCGCCGCACCGCTCCTCTCGCCCACGCCCGTGACAATGCCCGTGAGCACCTGCGGGCCGTGCCGCCGCTGGTCGCCCCCGCGACTGTCCCGGTCCACGCTGCCTCCCCCGACGCAGCAGCCTCCGAATGGGCAACCCCCGAGGCTGCAGCGCTGCCGGCCGTCGTCTCGGCCGGCCTGGTCGTCCCGACCCTGAACGGACCGGCCGACTACGCGAACTTCGACCACGCCGCCTCCACCCCGGCCCTGGTCAGCGTCAAGGCCGCCGTCGACAGCGCCCTGCGCACCTACTCCTCCGTGCACCGCGGCAACGGCTACGCGTCCAAGGTCACCAGCGCCTGGTACGAGCAGGCCCGCGAGGAGGTCGCTGCGTTCGTCGGGGCCCGCGAGGGTGACCAGGTCGTCTTCACCCGCAACAGCACCGACTCGTTCAACCTGCTCGCCCGCGCCCTGCCGCGTGACACCCAGGTGTTCGTCTTCGAGACCGAGCACCACGCCGCACTGCTGCCGTGGAAGGCCCGCCAGACCACCCGCCTCCCCGTCCCCGGCAGCGCCGCCGACGCAGCGGTCCTGCTGCGCACCGCCCTGAAGCACCGCCACGGCCGGCACCGCCTGGTCGTGCTCACCGGTGCCTCCAACGTCACCGGCGAGGTGTGGCCGGTCCGCGAGCTCGCCGCGATCGCCCGCAAGGCCGGCGCGCGCGTGGTCCTCGACGCGGCGCAGTACGCCCCCCACCGCCGCGTCGACCTCGCCGAGCTCGGCGTCGACTACGTCGTCCTGTCGGGCCACAAGCTCTACGCACCGTTCGGGGCCGGCGTGCTGGCCGGCCGCTCGGACTGGCTGGACGCGGCCGCTCCCTACCTCGCGGGCGGCGGCGCCACCAAGGCCGTCACCGAGCAGGGAGTCACCTGGCAGACCGGTTCGGCCCGCCACGAGGCGGGCAGCCCCAACGTCATCGGCGCCGTCGCCCTCGCGGCCGCGTGCCACGCGTTGCGGGCCGGCACGGCAGCCGTCGAGGCCCACGAGGCCGCGCTGGGTGCGGCACTGGTCGAGGGCCTGCGCGCCATCGACGGCGTCGAGACCTACTCGCTCTTCGGCGACGACCACGAGCGCGTGGCCGTGGCGACCTTCACCATCGACGGCCTCGACAGCTCGCTCGTCTCCGCGGCCCTGTCCGCCGAGCACGGCATCGGCGTCCGGGACGGGAAGTTCTGCGCGCACCTGTGCGTCGACACCCTCCTCGACGACCCGTATGCCGCGGGGTCCGGCACCGCGATCCGCGCCAGTGTCGGGCTGGGCACCACCGCCGAGCACGTGCAGCGCCTGCTCGCCGCGGTGGCCGACCTCGCCGCGAACGGTCCGCAGGCGGCGTACGAGCAGACCACCGAGGGGTGGCTGCCGGTCGACGACAGCCGCGACCTCTCCCCCGCCCGCCCCTGGTGACCGGCCCCGGGTGACCGGCCCTGGTGACCGTGCGGGCCGGAGCGGGTGCTGCGGTCAGGCCTGGATGACCACCGGGATGATCATCGGCCGGCGGCGGATCTTGCCGCCGACCCAGCCGCCGACCGCGCGGCGCATGACCTGCTCGAGCTGGTAGGAGTCGGTGATCCCCTTGCCGGTCGCGTCGGCGAGGGCCTGCTCGATCTTGGGACGCACCTGGTTGAAGATCTCGTCGTCCTCGGCGAACCCACGGGCCTGGATCTCCGGGCCGGCAGCGATCTTGCCGGTGGCGGAGTCCATCACGACGATGACCGAGATGAAGCCCTCGTCGCGCAGGATCCTGCGGTCCTTGAGCAGCGCCTCGTCGAACTCGCCGACCGACGACCCGTCGACGTAGACGTAGCCGCAGTCGACGGCCCCGACGATGCTGGCCACCCCGTCGACGAGGTCGACGACGACACCGTCCTCGGCGAGCGACGACGCGCTCGCGCGGCACCCCGGTCTGGACCGCGAGGTCGGCGTTGGCGACGAGGTGTCGCCACTCGCCGTGCACCGGCATGACGTTGCGGGGCTTGACGATGTTGTAGCAGTAGAGGAGCTCACCGGCGCTGGCGTGGCCCGAGACGTGGACCTTGGCGTTGCCCTTGTGGACGACGTTCGCGCCAAGACGCATGAGGCCGTTGATGACGCGGTAGACGGCGTTCTCGTTGCCGGGGATGAGCGAGGACGCCAGCAGCACGGTGTCACCGCGACCGACGTCGATCCGGTGGTCGCGGTTGGCCATCCGTGACAGCGCGGCCATGGGCTCACCCTGCGAGCCCGTGCAGATGAGGACGACCTGGTGGTCGGGGAAGCTGTCGAGCTTCTTGATGTCGACGAGGACGCCGTCAGGCACGTGGAGGTAGCCGAGGTCGGCCGCGATCCCCATGTTGCGGACCATCGACCGGCCGACCATGGCGACCTTGCGGCCGGCCTTCTCGGCGGCGTTGAGCACCTGCTGGACGCGGTGCACGTGGGAGGAGAAGCAGGCCACGATGATCCGGCGCTCGGCGTCGCGGAAGACCTTGTCGATGGCCGGCGCGATGTCCTTCTCCGGGGTCGTGAAGCCCGGGACCTCGGCGTTCGTCGAGTCGGTCATGAACAGGTCGACGCCCTCCTCACCGAGCCGCGCGAACGCACGCAGGTCGGTCAGGCGGCCGTCGAGGGGCAGCTGGTCCATCTTGAAGTCGCCGGTGTGCAGGACCGTGCCGCCGGGGGTGCGGACGAAGACCGCGAGCGCGTCGGGGATCGAGTGGTTGACAGCGACGAACTCGCAGTCGAAGACGCCGAGCTTCTCGCGCATGCCCTCCTTCACCCCGAGCGTCAGGGGGGTGATGCGGTGCTCCTTGAGCTTGGCCTCGACCAGCGCCAGCGTGAGCATCGAGCCGACGACGGGGAGGTCGGGCTTGAGCTTGAGCAGGTAGGGAACGGCGCCGATGTGGTCCTCGTGGCCGTGCGTGAGCACGATCGCCTGCACCTGCGTCGAGCCGGTCCTCGATGTACTCGAAGTCGGGCAGGATCAGGTCGACGCCGGGGTGGTTCTCCTCCGGGAAGAGCACGCCGCAGTCGATGACGAGCAGCTGGCCGGCGTGCTCGATGACAGCCATGTTGCGGCCGACCTCGCCGAGGCCGCCGAGGGCCACGACGCGCACGCCGCCCGGGGCGAGCTGGGGCGGCAGGGTCAGCTCCGGGTGCGGGTGGCTCACAGCAGACCCGACTCCTTGAGCCCTGCGCGCAGCAGGTCGAGGTGCTCGGGCGGTGACTCGACCAGCGGCAGTCGCACCGTCGCGTGCTCGATGACGCCGAGCTCGACGAGCGCCGCCTTGGCCATGATGGCTCCCTGCGAGGTGCTCATGATGGCGTCCACGGCGGGGATCAGCCGGCGATGGATCTCGCGGGCGGCGGGGAGGTCGCCACGGTCGACGGCCTCGATCATCGCGGCGTACTGACGGCCCGCGACGTGGCCGACGACGCTGACGGTGCCGATGGCACCCAGGGCCAGCCACGGCAGCGTGGTCGCGTCGTCGCCGGAGAAGAAGATGAGATCGGTGGCGGCCATCACCTTGGTCGAGGACCACGCGTCACCCTTGGCGTCCTTGACGGCGCGGATGGTCGGCACGGTGGCCAGCTCAGCGAGCGTCTCGGGCGCGAACGGGATGCCGGTGCGGCCTGGGATGTCGTAGAGCATCACCGGCAGGTCGGTGACCCCGGCGACGGCCCGGCAGTGTGCGACCACGCCGGCCTGGGTCGGCTTGTTGTAGTACGGCGTCACGAGCAGCAGTCCGGTCGCGCCGGCGTGCTGGGCGCGGGCGGCCATCTCGACGCTGTGGGCGGTGGCGTTGGAGCCGACCCCCGCCACGACGGCGGCGCGCCCCCCGACGGCCTCGGCGACGAGGCTGACCATCTCGAGGCTCTCGTCGTCACTGAGGGTGGCGGACTCACCGGTGGTGCCGTTGACGACGATGCCGTCGTGCCCGGTGTCGACGAGGTGCTGGGCCACGCGCTTGGCGCCCTCGGCGTCGACGCTGCCGTCGGGCCGCATCGGGGTGACCATGGCTGTCAGGAGGCGACCGAACGGTGACTCTGTGCTCATGCCCGCAGGCTATCGCTCCGGCCCGACTCGCCCGCTGCGTCCTCGCGCAGCGACGCGGACATTGGCGGGATCCGTGTCCTGGGCGACCGGATCCCCGCTGCGGCCCCTCCCACCGCCTGAGTCGGCGGCTCGACCGCCCCTCGGTACGGCGCCGGGCTGCGTCGGCGCGCGGTGTTAGGTTTCCGACGTGCAGCAGTACCTGGACCTCCTCGACCACGTGATGACGACCGGGACGGACAAGTCCGACCGGACGGGGACGGGCACGCGCTCGGTCTTCGGCTACCAGATGCGCTTCGACCTCTCCGAGGGCTTCCCCGTCCTCACGACCAAGAAGCTGCACCTCAAGTCGATCATCGGCGAGCTGCTCTGGTTCCTGCGCGGCGACTCCAACGTGCGCTGGCTGCAGGAGCGCGGCATCTCGATCTGGGACGAGTGGGCCGACGAGAACGGCGACCTCGGCCCGGTCTACGGCTACCAGTGGCGCTCGTGGCCCACCCCCGACGGTGGCCACGTCGACCAGATCGCCAAGGTCATCGAGGCGATCCGCACCAACCCCGACTCCCGGCGCCACATCGTCTCGGCGTGGAACGTCGCCGACGTCGACTCGATGGCCCTGCCCCCCTGCCACACGATGTTCCAGTTCTACGTCGCCAACGGCAAGCTCTCCTGCCAGCTCTACCAGCGCTCGGCCGACATCTTCCTCGGCGTGCCCTTCAACATCGCGTCGTACGCCCTGCTGACGATGATGGTCGCCCAGATCTGCGACCTCGAGCCCGGCGACTTCGTGCACACCCTCGGTGACGCGCACCTGTACTCCAACCACGTCGAGCAGGCCAAGCTCCAGCTCACCCGCGAGCCGTTGCCCCTGCCGCAGATGAAGATCGCGCGAGGCAAGCAGATCGACGAGTTCGACCTCGGCGACTTCGAGCTCGTCGGCTACCAGGCGCACCCCTCGATCAAGGCGCCCATCGCCGTCTGAGCGGTGGGCCCACGGCATACCCTGTTGGGCATGACGAACGTGACCCTCATCGCCGCGGTCGGGCGCAACGGCGTCATCGGCGCCGACAACGACATGCCGTGGCACCTCCCTGAGGACTTCGCCTTCTTCAAGCGGTCCACCATGGGGCACCCGATGATCATGGGGCGCAAGACGTTCGACTCGATCGGGCGTGTGCTGCCGGGCCGGCGCACCATCGTCGTGACCCGGCAGGCCGACTGGTCGCACCCGGACGTCGAGACCGCCCACTCCCTCAGCGAGGCCCTGTCGCTCGCCGGTCCGGTGAGCGAGGTGTTCGTCTGCGGTGGCGGGCAGGTCTACACCGAGGCGATGCCGTGGGCCCACCGGCTGCTCATCACCGAGGTCGACCAGTCCCCCGAGGGTGACGTGCGGTTCCCGACGATCGACTCCCGCCGCTGGCAGGAGACGGCGCGCGAGGACCGCGACGGCTTCAGCTGGGTCACCTACGAGCGCACGTGATCCACCGCCCCGCGCGGGTGCGAGGATGGCCGGCATGAGTCCCGCGCACGACCACCAGCACCAGCACGACCAGACCCCGGGACCGCTGGCGGACGCGAGCGTGCGCACCGCCCGCGAGACCGACGCCCCTGCGGTGGGTTTCGTCCAGGCGATCGTGTGGCGCGAGGCGTACGAGGGCGTCGTGCCGGATGACGTGCTCGCGGCCTTCGAGCCCGCGGCGTTCGGGAACGCCTGGCGCCAGTCCCTGTCCTCGCCACCTGCAGGCGTCTACCGACTGCTCGCAGCCTGCGCGGGTGACCAGGTCGTCGGGTTCGCCTCGATCGGACCCAGCCAGGACCCCGACGCCGGTGGCGCCACCGGCGAGGTCTCCGCGCTCGCGGTCCACCCGCAGGCCCGTCGCGCCGGTCACGGGTCGCGACTGCTCAACGCCGCCGTGGACACCCTGCGCGGCGCCGGGGCCGACACGCTGCACACGTGGGTCCTCGCCTCCGACGAGCAGACCCGGGCCTTCCTGTCAGCATCCGGACTGCACCCCGACGGCGCCTTCCGCGACCGGGTCGTCTCCCCCGACGGTGGCACCGCGCGCGAGGTGCGCCTCGTCGCCGACATCCGTCCCGACGGGGAGCCCGGCGACCCGTCCCAGCCGTGACCGACGAGCCCGGCTCGACAGCCGCCTCGTCCGTCCTCCCGCCCGAGCGACGACGGACCGTCCTGCGCCAGGCACTCTCGGTCGCGGTGGCCACGGGTGCCTACGGCATCAGCTTCGGCGCACTGTCGGTCGCCGCCGGCCTGTCGATCCTGCAGACCCAGGCCTTGTCGCTGCTGCTCTTCTCCGGCGGGTCGCAGTTCGCGTTCGTCGGGGTGCTCGCCGCCGGCCCGGCAGGGGCACCCGCGGCGATCGCCACCTCGACCCTGCTCGGGGTGCGCAACGGGCTGTACGGCCTGCAGGTCGCGCGACTGCTCGGAGTCCGGGGACCGCGCCGGGTCGCGGCCGCGCAGCTCACCATCGACGAGTCGACCGCGGTGGGCGTCGCCCAGCCTGAGGCAGCCGCAGGCCGGATCGGGTTCTGGGCCACGGGGATCGGCGTCTTCGTCCTGTGGAACCTCGCGACCCTCGCCGGGGCCCTGGCCGGTGACGCCATGGGAGACCCCCGCACCTACGGACTCGACGCCGCCGCCGCTGCGGCGTTCTGCGCCCTGCTCTGGCCCCGGCTGAAGTCGGCCGACGCCTTCGCGATCGCCGCGGCCTCCGCCGTCATCGCCGTCCTGCTCGCCCCGCACACGCCCGCAGGGGTCCCCGTGCTCGTCGCTGCGACGACCGCGCTGGTGGCGGGGCTGTGGCGCCGGGCGCACTCGGACCCCCCTGCACCGCACCACTGGGCCGGCGAGGAGGAGCTGTCATGAGCACCTGGACCGCTGTCCTGGTCGCGTCGGCACTCGCCTTCGCCCTCAAGTACGTCGGGCACCTCGTCCCGGCCAGGTGGCTGGACGGCGAGCGCACGACCCGGATCACGTCGGCGCTGCCCATCGCCCTGCTCGCAGCCCTGGTGGGAGTGCAGACCCTGACGAGCTCCTCGGGCGGCATCGTCGTCGACTCCCGGGCGGCCGCGGTGGGCGTCGCGATCCTCGCCCTGCTCCTGCGGGCCCCCTTCATCGTCGTCGTGGTCCTCGCCGCCGCCACCGCGGCCGGGCTGCGCCTCCTGGGCCTCCCGTAGTCCCCCTCAGGGCAGGGAACGGGTCACGGCCACTCGAGGGCGTCCTCGACGAACCGGTCTCCCGTCTGGACCCCCACGACGCAGAACACCACCCCGCCGGGGTCCGCCATGACGACATACCCGTCGCGCTCCTCGACCACCGTCGCCCCTAGCGCGGTGAGCCGGGCGACCTCGGCCTGGACGTCGTCGGACTCGATGTCGAGGTGGACGCGCGGTGCGCCCTCCTCGAGGCGCTGCACCTCGAGGTTCAGCCCGCCGATCTCCCCGACGGAGGCGAACGGGCCGTCCTGTCGTGGGCGCACCCCCTGCACCCCCGCCCAGAACGACAGGCTCTGGTCGTAGTGCTCCGCGCCGTGGTCGACCAGGACGATACCGATGCGTGAACGGTGCATGCCCCCACCGTAGGACGGTCAGCCGCGGGACGCCCGCCAGGCCCGGACAGCTGCGCGGTAGTGGGTCTGCTCGCCCTTGCGGTCCATGGCGAGGCGGCAGGCCTCGGCCTCTTCGAGCTCGGTCGCCCACGTCCCCTCGGCGCCGGACGCCCTGGCCTGGGCCAGCATCCGCGACCCGTCGCGGGCCAGGAGGACCAGCGGCGCGATCGCGAGCAGCGCGACGACCGGGATGAGGATGACACCGAGCCCCAGCAGGATGGACGCGGGGCGGCCGTCAGCGATGAGCGCGACGCCTCGCCAGCCGATCGTGGCGGAGTAGAACACCAGCACCACGAGCGTGACCAGCGCTGTGACCTTCTCGCGCACTCAGTCGTCCAGACCGAGGAAGTGCTCGAGGCCCACGGTCAGACCCGGGTGCTCGCCGACGGCACGAACGCCGGCGAGGACGCCGGGCATGAACGACGTGCGGTCGAAGGAGTCGTGCCGCAGCGTGAGCATCTCCCCCACCCCACCGAGCAGCACCTCCTGGTGCGCAACGAGGCCCCGCAGGCGAACCGAGTGCACCGGTATGCCGTCCACACGCGCGCCGCGGGCGCCGTCAGGGTCGTGGGTGGTGGCGTCAGGAACGTCACCGATGCCGGCCTCGGCACGGGCCGCCGAGATGAGGGACGCGGTGCGCGCGGCCGTGCCCGATGGTGCGTCGACCTTGGCCGGGTGGTGCAGCTCGATGACCTCGACGGACTCGTAGAAGCGGGCGGCCTCCTGCGCGAAGCGCATCATGAGGATCGCGCCGATGGCGAAGTTGGGGGCGACGAGCACCCCGACACCGGGGTGCTCGGCCAGGGTCTCCCGGAGGGCTTGCAACCGGGACTCGTCCCAGCCGGTGGTCCCGACCACGACGTGCACCCCCTGCTCGACGCAGTGGGCCACGTTGGCGGGTGAGGCGTCGGGCACCGAGAACTCGACGACGACCTGGGCGCCGGCGAGGTCACCGAGCTCGTCACCCTGGTCGAACCTGCCGACCAGCTCCAGGTCGTCAGCAGCCTCGACGGCACGGCACACCTCGGCGCCCATCCGTCCGGCTGCACCGATCACGGCCACTGTGGTCGACTCGCTCATGGTCGCCAGCGTAGCGATGGCGGGCCCACCCCCGAGGGGGCGGACCCGCCATACGCGGTCCTGCGTGGTCGGGCTCTGCGGCCCGGGAGCTACTTGACGAAGGCCTTGAGGCCGAGGACCACGGGGTCGTGGTCGGAGGACCGGTACGGGCCCGGGTCGTGGAAGTCGGTCGAGTGGTAGTTGTAGCGGCTGTACTCCAGCGCCACCGACTCACCCGAGTTGATGTTCCAGTGGTCGGCGCCCGTGGACATCTTCAGACCAGCCTCGTTGACGAGGACGTGGTCGAGCGAACCGGACGTGCCCGAGAACGAGTACGAGTACTGGCCCGGGTCGAACGTCGAGCCCACATCGGTGTAGCCCGCCCGGTAGAGGACGTCGAGCGGGTCCTCCATCGTGTAGGAGTTGTAGTCGCCGGCCATGACGATGGCCTTGGCGCCGTACTCCGCCGCGACACCGGGGACCCAGTCGCGCAGCGCCTGGGCCTGCAGGATGCGGCTGGTAACGGAGGCGCCCTGGCCGTCACCGGAGTCGGCGTCACCGGGGAACGGGCCGGCGGAACCCTTGGACTTGAAGTGGTTGACGACGAACAGGAACTTGTCGCCCTTGCCGGTCTTCTTCTTGAACGTCTGGGCGATCGGCTCACGGGCGTTGACGAAGGCCTGACCCGGCCCACTCTGGTCACCGAGGGCCCGGGAACGGTCGACGCGCATGACGTTCGCGGGCTTGTAGATCATCGCCGTGGTGATGAAGTCCTGCTGGGCCGTCGGGGGCAGGTCCGTGGACGACGGCACGAAGGCCCACGTCCCGGCGCCGGCCTTGGTGTTCAGCGCGGCGACCAGGCGCGAGAGGGTCTCGTCCCGCGAGTGGCCGAACTGCGCCGAGTTCTCGACCTCCATGAGCCCGACGACGTCGGCGTCGAGCGCGTTGATCGCCGACACCTCCTTCTCGGTCTGGCGGGCGAGGTCGGCAGCGTCCCAGGCACCGCGACGGTCGCAGCCGTCACGGACCGTGTCGCCGCTGCTGTCGCGGTCGTAGTACGCGGTGCAGGACAAGTCGGCGTCACCGAGGTCGGTGAAGTAGTTCAGCACGTTGAACGAGGCGACCTTGAGGTCCGGGGTCCCGCGCTGGCTCAGGTCCGCGGCATCGGGCGCCGCGGTCCGCGTGTTGGTGAACGTGACGGGGGACGTGGTGTTCTCCGGACCGACGACCTGGGCCGTGGGCTGGAAGCGCCAGAGGTTGAACCGGTAGTCGACGACGACCGGAGCGGTGAAGGTCGCCGGCGCACCGACGCGGACCGGCTTGGTCGTGGAGACGTAGGCCGGGGTCTTGTCGGCGTTGAGCAGGCACGGCACGGGGCGGGCACCGCACGTCGCGGCCGAGTAGCTGCTGGCCGTGAAGTTGGTCGACGAACCGTCGTCGAGGGTGACCAGGCGCTTGGCGTTGTCAGCGACGACCGCGGCCGCCTCCGGCGTGCCGGGCTTGGCGACCTCGGTGTTCTGGAGCAGGGGCGTGGTGCCGACCGCGAGGCCGACCTCGCCGTACTGGTTGGTGCCGAAGGTGTTGGTCACCGTGTAGGCGCCGGTGGGCTGGAAGAGCATGCCCTCGATGGACTCGCGGCCGGCGTCCGTCGTTGGCCACGACCCAGTCAGCGGCTGGACCGGGGTGAAGACCTCGCCGGCGTCGACGACGTCGGCCGACGTCGTGGAGATCTCGGTGAGACCCCCGAACTCGCTGACCTTGCCGGTCACCTGGACGAACTTGCCCACCACGGCCTCCGGCGACAGTGTCCCGGGCTGGAAGACGTAGACACCGTCCGAGGCACCGTCGGCGCGCGGCTCGGGGCCGGTGCCCTCGGTCTGGAGGAAGAAGCCGTTGAAACCGCCGGTCGGGTAGGCCGCGGTGACGACCCCCTTGACGACGACGGTCTCACCGGCGAGCGGCGAGGTGGCGCCGGTCCCCTGGACCTCGGCGATCGTGGCGTCCTTCGGCCCGGTCGGGGCCGGGGTGCAGGCCTCGCCACAGGCCGTCGGGCTGGGGGCGCTGGCGGCGAAGTCAGCCTTGTTGTCCGCGGTGTTGGCGTGTGCGGCGTTGCGGGAGACCGAGTTCGAGTTGCTGGGTGGGACCGTCGGTGCGGAGCCGGCGAAGTCGTTGGCCGTGCCGCCGAAGCCGACGAAGTCCACGACCTGCGGCAGGTCGGAGCACGCGCTCGTGGTCGGCGTCTTCGCGCCACAGCCGTTCAGGGCGGTCACGTCGTTGACCAGGGCCACCTTGCCGGCGGTGCCGGACATGTTGATCGTCCCGGTGACGTCACCCGTGACGTCGGTGGTGCCACCGCTACCCGCCGCCTCCCGGACGACGTAGGTCGCACCTGCGGGCAGCGTCCCCGAGAGCGAGGTCGTCGCCCAGGAGGTGCCGGTGGCCGACGAGTACTGCACCGACCACCCGTCCAGCTTGACCGGCGCGGCACCGGTGTTCGCCAGCTCGATGAAGTCCTGCTTGTACGTCGCGCCGGAGTTGCCCCCGCCGCCGTACACCTCGTTGATCACGACAGCCGACGTCGGCGACGGTGCGGCTTGCGCACTCGTCGCCACGGAGACCATCCCAGCGGTCAGCGCTATCGCGCCTGCCGCCCCCATCAGTTGCTTGCGGCCTTCACGCACAGCAGTCCTCCACACCCGAGTTGTTCTCGAAAGTCGCGCCGTCCAAGGATGCGGACCCGGCGCCAAGGGTGGAGTCAAACATGGGCAGAACCCTTGTGGAGGTATGGAAGGCGTCCACAAGGTAAAGGTCAGGTCAGGATCTCCAGGGGCACGTCCGGGTCGGCAAGTCTTGCCCGGTCGACCTGTGAGCGCGAGTGGATCAGGCCCTTGACGGCGTCGCCGACGTCCCACACGTTGACGTTCATGCCGGCCGTGACGACCCCGTCGCGGAGCCAGAACGCCACGAACTCGCGGCCCTGCAGATCGCCCCGCACCACCACCTCGTCGTCGGGGCTGCCGAGCCCGTGGTACTCCATGCCGAGGTCGTACTGGTCGGTGAAGAAGTAGGGCAGCTCGGCCTCCGGGCCGGGCTGGTCCAGCATCGCCGCCGTGACGAGGGTGGGCTGGTTGAGCGCGTTGGCCCAGTGCTCGACCCGGACCCGACGCCCCAGGAAGGGGTGTTCGACGTTGGCGACGTCACCGACGGCGAAGACGTCGGGGTCGCTCGTGCGACCGACTGCGTCCGCGACGATCCCGTTGTCGACCTCGAGCCCGGCCTCGGCCGCGAGCGAGGTGTTCGGTGCCGCACCGATGCCCACGACGACGAGGTCTGCAGGCACCGTGCTGCCGTCCGCCAGGCGCACCCCGGTGACGGCACCGCCCTCCCCCACCAGCTCGTCGACCTGCACCCCGGTGCGCAGGTCGACCCCGTGCTCGCGGTGCAGGTCCGCGAACACCTGCGCCACCTTCGCCCCGAGGACCCGGACGAGCGGCAGGTCGAGCGACTCGAGCACCGTGACCGTGGCCCCGGCCTCGCGAGCCGCGGCTGCGACCTCCAGACCTATCCACCCGCCACCGACGAGGACGACCCGGGCCTGCGGCTTCAGGGCCCCGCGCAGTCGGTTGCTGTCCTCGATCGTGCGCAGCGAGACCACGCCGTCGAGGTCTGCTCCGGGCAGGTCGAGGTGTCGGGGCGAGCTGCCTGTCGCCAGGAGCAGCCGGTCCCAGCCGATCCGCTCCCCCGCTTCGGTCACCACCTCGCGGGCGTCGCGGTCGATCGCCGTCACGACGGTGCCGGTGCGCACGTCGATGTCGTGCGCGGCATACCAGTCCTCGTCGTGCACGAAGGCGTCGTCGAGGCCCTCCCCCGTCTTGAGGTAGTCCTTGGACAACGGCGGCCGCTCGTACGGCAGGTGGTCCTCACCCGCGAACAGCACGAGGCGACCCCCGAATCCCTTGTCCCGCAACGCTTCCACGGCCTTGGCTCCCGCGAGCCCGCCACCGACCACCACGAACGTGCGCTCATCAGCCATGGCCCCCAGCATTCGTGCGCCGGGTCACGAGCGCAACCCCCGGACGACGAACGGGCCGGCGCACCGTGAGGTGGGCCGGCCCGTTCGGGTCGTGCTGGGGTGGGACGTCAGCTGGCGTCGCCCTCGGACGAGCCGGAGTCGCTGCGCTCGCCACCACGACGGCGGCGGTTGCGGCTGCGACCACCCTCGCGGCGGTCACCACGGTCACCCGAGTCGTTCGAGTCTCCCGAGTCGGTGGACTCGGGCGCCTCGTCGGAGCCGGCGTCGGCGACAGGCGCCTCGGCGGCCGGGGCGTCGGCGCCGTTGTCGCCACTCTCACCCTCGGGCAGCACGGCGGCCAGCGAGAGCTTGCCGCGCGGGTCGACCTCCTTGAGCTCGACCTGGACCTTCTGGCCGACGGCGAGGACGTCGTCGACGTTGTCGATCCGCTTGCCGCCGACGAGCTTGCGCACCTCGGAGATGTGCAGCAGGCCGTCCTTGCCGGGCAGCAGGGAGATGAACGCACCGAACGTCGTGGTCTTGACCACGGTGCCCAGGAAGCGCTCGCCGACCTCCGGCATCTGCGGGTTGGCGATGGCGTTGACCATCGCGCGGGCGGCCTCGGCCGACGGACCGTCGGTCGCGCCGATGTAGACGGTGCCGTCGTCCTCGATGGAGATCTGGGCGCCGGTCTCGTCCTGGATCTGGTTGATCATCTTGCCCTTCGGCCCGATGACCTCACCGATCTTGTCGACGGGGACCTGCACCGCGATGACGCGAGGAGCGAAGGGGCTCATCTCGTCCGGCACGTCGATGGCCTCGTTCATGACGTCGAGGATGTGCAGACGCGCGTCGCGGGCCTGGGTCAGCGCGCCGGCCAGGACCGAGGCGGGGATGCCGTCGAGCTTGGTGTCGAGCTGGATGGCCGTGACGAACTCGCGGGTGCCGGCGACCTTGAAGTCCATGTCACCGAACGCGTCCTCGGCGCCGAGGATGTCGGTCAGCGCGGCGTACTGCGTCTGGCCGTCGACCTCGTCGGACACCAGGCCCATGGCGATGCCGGCGACCGGCGCGCGCAGCGGCACACCAGCGTTGAGCATCGACAGGGTGGAGGCGCAGACCGAGCCCATGGACGTCGAACCGTTGGAGCCGAGGGCCTCGGACACCTGACGGATCGCGTAGGGGAACTCCTCACGCGTCGGCAGCACGGGCATGAGCGCCCGCTCCGCCAGCGCGCCGTGGCCGATCTCGCGGCGCTTCGGCGAACCCACCCGACCGGTCTCACCGGTGGAGTAGGGGGGGAAGTTGTAGTTGTGCATGTAGCGCTTGCGCGTCACCGGCGACAACGTGTCGAGCTGCTGCTCCATGCGGAGCATGTTCAGCGTGGTGACACCCATGATCTGGGTCTCGCCGCGCTCGAACAGGGCCGAGCCGTGCACGCGCGGCAGGACCTCGACCTCGGCGCCCAGGGCGCGGATGTCGGCGAGGCCACGGCCGTCGATGCGGACCTTGTCGCGCAGGATGCGCTGACGGATCAGCTTCTTCTGCACGGCCTTGTAGGCGGCGGAGATCTCCTTGTCGCGGCCGGCGAACTGCTGGCCCTCACCGGCGAGCGACTCCTTGACGGCAGCCTTGATCTCGTCGATGCGCTCCTCGCGCTCCTGCTTGCCGGCGATCATGAGCGCCTGCGTCAGGTCGGCCGAGGTCGCCCCCTCGACGGCGGCGAAGGCGTCGTCCTCGTAGTCGAGGAAGATCGGGAACTCCTGGACGGGCTTGGCGGACTTGCTCGCCAGCTCGGCCTGGGCCTCGCAGAGGACCTTGATGAACTTCTTGGAGGCCTCGAGGCCCTCCGCGACGACCTCTTCGGTCGGGGCCTGCTTGCCCTCGTTCTTGACGAGGTCCCAGGTCTGCTCGGTGGACTCGGCCTCGACCATCATGATCGCGACGTCGTCACCGGCGACACGGCCGGCGACGACCATGTCGAACGTGGAGCGCTCGATGTCGGAGAAGTTCGGGAAGGCGACCCACTGGCCGTCGATCAGGGAGACGCGGACGCCACCGATCGGACCGGAGAACGGCAGACCCGAGATCTGGGTCGAGGCGCTGGCCGCGTTGATGGCGAGCACGTCGTACTGGTGGTCGGGGTTGAGCGCGAGCACCGAGATGACGACCTGGACCTCGTTGCGCAGACCCTTGGTGAAGGTCGGGCGCAGCGGGCGGTCGATCAGGCGGCAGGTGAGGATCGCGTCGGTCGAGGGGCGGCCCTCACGACGGAAGAACGAACCGGGGATCTTGCCCGCGGCATACATCCGCTCCTCGACGTCGACCGTCAGGGGGAAGAAGTCGAATCCCTCGCGCGGGTGCTTCCCGGCGGTGGTGGTGGAGAGGAGCATCGTGTCCTCGTCCAGGTAGGCGGCGACGGCGCCGCCGGCCTGCTTGGCCAGGCGTCCGGTCTCGAACCGGACCGTGCGGGTGCCGAACGAGCCGTTGTCGATGGTGGCTTCGGCGAACTGGATCTCTGGACCCTCCATTGGGCCCTCCTTCTTTTTCAAGTTCCACGCGCATCGTCGTTGTGCACGGGGTTTCTTCTGGTGGTGCTGGTGGTGCTGTTCTTCAGGTGGTGCGGGCGGCATCGGTGCCGGCCCCATGCGACAGGGACGGCCCTCGTGGAGGACCGTCCCTGTCGGATGTTCAGCGGCGCAGACCGAGCTTCTTGATCAGCGAGCGGTAACGCTCGACGTCGACGCTCTCGAGGTAGCGCAGGAGCCGGCGGCGCTGGCCGACCAGCAGCAGCAGCCCACGGCGGCTGTGGTGGTCGTGCTTGTGCTGGCGCGAGTGCTCCGTCAGGTCGAGGATGCGCTGCGTGAGCAGGGCGATCTGGACCTCGGGGGAACCGGTGTCGCCCTCGTGCGTGGCGTGCTCGGACATGATCTTCTGCTTGACGTCGGTGCTCAACGGCATGGGTCGACACTGCTCCTTCGTGGAATCGTTGCGCGGTGCCTCAGGGCTGGTTCACCTGGGCGCTCTGGATCCGCGGCCGGTCTACGGCAACGGCAAGGCTACCAGCGGGTCACGGCGCACCCTAATCGCCGCCGCCGCCCTCACCTGAGCACGCCTCCGGCACGTCCGGGAGGCGCGGTGGCCCGCGGCCACCACTTCTGCCACCTCGCCATACGTGGTGGCGTATGGCGACGCGCGGCCACCACTTCTGCCAGCTCGCCAGTCGTGGTGGCGTATTGGGCCGCGCGGCCACCACTTCTGCCCTCTCGCCAGTCGTGGAGGCGTGGGCCGGTCACCGACTGGGGAAGTGCAGCCGCCACTCGTCACTGCTCACCGCGGCCTTCGAGCCGACGGCGGCCAACGCCGCTGCCACCCGCGCGAGGGTCACGTCCGGCTCGCGGTAGATCCCCTTGGCCAGCACCACGACCAGGCGCCACCCGTCCAGGTCGAGGCCTTCGCGCCGCTCGACGTCACGCTCCCACTGTCGTTGCGACTCCGCGTGCTGCCGTCCGTCGTACTCGACGGCCACGCGCAGGTCCGGGTAGGAGAGATCGAACCGGCGCAGCCACCGACCGTCCTCGGCCAGCTCGATGTGGTTGACCACCGGTTCGGGGAGGCGCGCGAGCACGAGCAGCATGCGCAGGCGTGACTCCATGGGTGAGTCGACCCCCGAGCGCACCAGTCCCGCCGCCCGCCTGATGGCGCTCCTCTGCGCACCACGATGGCTCGCGGCTGCGGCGACGAGTGCGTCGGGTGTGGTCCGGCCGGCCTTGACGAGGCTGTCGCCGAGCACCACGAGGTCGACGAGGCCGAGCTCGGACCCGAGGTCGAGGAACGTGTCCTCCGCGGTGGTGACCGGCAGACCGCGGAATCGCGCGTGGGCGCGGCGCGGGACGACGCGGGCGTCGACCCCACCGGTGCGCATGCGTCCGCCCGGCGGGAGCGCGAGGTGGATCCGGGCCGCGGCCGGAACGACACCACCCAGTAGCTCGGCGGCCGTGTGCCGGGCCACCAGTGCGTCCTCGGGTGCGACGAGCAGGGCTCCGAGCGCACGGACCCGCGCGTCGAGCTCCACGTCCTTGCTGACGTAGACGTCCCGGTGGAGCCGCCGGAAGTCCCGCAGCTGCCAGCTCGACACCCCCACGGCGAGCGCGTCCCGGCGGCGAAAGGGGGTGGTGGGGTCGAACGCGGGCATCGCCCCAGCCTGACGGACCGGTGCAGGGGCCAACGCCCTCATCCACAGGGCCACCACAACTGCCGTCGCGCCAGTCGTGGTGGCGATCCAGCCCCTTTGGCCACCACTTCTGGCGCGATGGCAGGAGTGGTGGGCGAAAGGGCGCGGACGGGCGCCAGCGGACGGACGCGCCGCTCAGGCGCGGGCGTGCAGGAGGCGGCGGGCAGGACGCTCGATGAGGACGTGCACCAGCCACGCCGTCCCGCCCAGGACCGCAACGATGCCGACCACCGCGAGCGCCGCCGTCCACCAGGCGTCATCGCCCCAGTCGCGCAGCCCGCTGACGACCGGCCGGACGAGCACGTGCGTCATGTAGAGGCAGTACGAGGCCTCCCCCGCCGCCACCATGAACGGCCTCGACAGGGTACGTGTCGTCCAGCCGCTGGAGGCGGCCAGGGCCGCGACGACGAGCCCGAGGGCCGGCGCCGCCCAGTAGTCGTTCGACGTCGCCGCCGGGACCAGCGCGATCACGGCGACCGTGAGGGGAGCCACGACCAACCACCGACCCAGGCGGGCCCCACCGCGCACCCATGCAAGGCACAGGAAGATCCCTCCCACGAACTCCCCGAGGATCCGCACGTAGAACATGTGCTCGAGGTTGCCGTTGGGCAGCGCCATCGTCGCGAACACCGCCAGCATCGCCGCATACGACAGGGCAGCGAGGAGCAGCGCGGAGCGAGCCCGGACGAGGCGTGCAGCCAGGACGAAGACCAGCGGCGCGAGGAGGTAGGCGAACCACTCGGAGCCGATCGACCAGGCGGGGCCGTTGAAGCTCGGGCGGTCGTTCCACCAGTTGTGCACCATGAACAGGTTCTCGACGTATGCCGCGAGCGTGCGTCGGTGGCCGTTCTCACCGATGCCCATGGTCCCGACCGCGAGCGCGACGACGAGGTCGACGTGCAGCGCGAAGACGTGGACGGGCCAGACCCGGGCGAAGCGGTTCTGGATGAAGCCCCGGGTCCCGCACCACGAGAAGGTCCCGAGCCGGTCGGCGTAGTTGTACGCCAGGACGAAACCGCTGAGCGGGAAGAACAGGTCGACGCCGAGGTACCCGGCCCCCATGAACAGGTTCGCCGGGGAGAGCCAGGGCAGCAGCGCCACGATGTCCGCGCGGTAGTGGAACAGCACCACCCAGAGGGCGGCGAGCGCGCGAAGTCCCGTCAGGGCAGGCAGCGGTGGGCGCCGTCCAGCGGTGGCCGTCGGGTCGGGACGCTGCTCCTGCGTCGCCAGCTCGACGGCCGTGCCGCCGGTCAGTGGCCCGGCTCCTGGCTCCACTCGTCCGCGAGCAGGCCGTAGATCGCGATGTCGGTCCAGCGCTCCTTGAACCACGAACCCTTGACGAAGACCGCCTCGCGCCGCATGCCGAGGCGCTCGCAGACCCGTGCCGACGCGGTGTTCTCGGGCTCGAGCTCGGCCCACACCCGGTGCACCCCGACCTCGCCGAACGCTGCCTCCGTGATGGCTCGGGCCGCCTCCGTGGCGTACCCCTTCCCGGCGACGTCGGGAGCGAACACCCAGCCGATCTCGGCCTGCTTGCCGTCGGCACCGTCCGGACCTGCGAGCAGGAGCAGCACGTCGCCGATCACCCGACCGTCGAGCTCGACGGCCAGGGTCAGGTTGGGCATGGTGGCGTCGATCCGCCCAGCCGTGGCCCGCTCGAGGACCAGGTCGGCGACCTGCTCACGCGTCTTCGGGTCACCCGGGATGTAGCGGACGACGGACGCCACCGACCGGTAGGCGAAGACGTCGTCCTCGTCCCCCGGCCGGAAGCTGCGCAGGGTGAGTCGGTCGGTGGTGATCGGCAGGCTCACGCGCGCCATACGGACGTCTCCGAACTGTCCGCGGGCGGACGGTGAGGTCTGGTCAGCGTCTGGTCAGAGGTTGATCATGTGGCCGGCGATGCCCTCGACGGCCTCCTTGACGGCCTCCGACAGCGTCGGGTGCGCGAACACGTTGCGCGCCACCTCGTCCGCGGTGAGGTCCCACTTCTGCGCCAGCGTCAGGGCCGGGAGCAGCTCGGTGACGTCGGGGCCGATGAGGTGGGCGCCGATGATCTCGTTGTGGGTCGCGTCGGCGACGATCTTGACGAACCCGACGGGGTCACCGAGGCCCATCGCCTTGCCGTTCGCGGAGAACGGGAACTTGGCGACCTTGACGTCGTAACCCTTGTCCTTGGCCTGTGCCTCGGAGTAGCCGAAGGACGCGATCTGCGGGTGGCAGTAGGTCGCTCGCGGGATGAAGTCGTACTCGACCGGCATGGTCTCGGCCCCGGCGAGGTGCTCGGCGGCGACGACGCCCTGGGCCTCGGCGACGTGGGCGAGCATGAGCTTGGCCGTGCAGTCGCCGATGGCGTAGACGTTCTCGACGTTGGTGCGGCAGTACTCGTCGATCTCGACCGCGCCGCGGTCGGTGAGCTTCACGCCGGCCGCCTCCAGGCCGTAGCCCTCGGTGCGCGGGGCGAACCCGATCGCCGAGAGCAGCTTGTCGGCCTCGAGGACCTGCTGGTCGCCACCCTTGGCGGGCGAGACGGTGACCCGCACGCCGGACCCGGTGTCCTCGACGGACTCGACCTTGGTGCCGAGCATGACCTTCACGCCGAGCTTCTTGTAGTGCTTGAGGAGCTCCTTGGAGACCTCTTCGTCCTCGGTCGGGACCATGCGGTCGAGGAACTCGACGATGGTCACGTCGACGCCGAAGTTCTTCATGACGTAGGCGAACTCGACACCGATGGCGCCGGACCCGGCGATGATGATCGAGCCGGGGAGGTTCTCGTCGAGGATCTGCTCCTCGTAGGTCACGACGTTCGTGCTGACCTCGACACCGGGCAGCATCCGGGTGACTGCGCCGGCGGCGATGATGAGCTTGTCGAACGTGAGCTGACGGGTCGAGCCGTCGTTGAGCGCGACGTCCATCGAGGAGGCCGAGGTCAGCGTGCCCCAGCCGTCGATCTCCTCGATCTTGTTCTTCTTCATGAGGAAGTGGACGCCCTTGACGATGCCGGCCGACACCTTGCGGGACCGGGCGTGCGTGACGCCGTACTTCATGGTGGCGTCGCCCTCGATGCCGAAGAGCTCCTTGTCGTGCTGGAGCGTGTGCGCGAGCTCGGCGTTCTTGATCAGCGCCTTGGACGGGATGCAGCCGACGTTGAGGCAGACCCCGCCCCAGTACTTCTTCTCGACGACCGCAACCTTCTTGCCCAGCTGGGACGCGCGGATCGCCGCGACGTACCCACCGGGACCAGCACCGAGCACCACCACATCGAAGTCAGCCATGGCCGCAGCCTACTGAGTGTCCGGTCCGTCCCCCACCGGTGGTCCGTCGGCAGCCCACGGGCGACGCTCAGCGCAGGGTGCGCAGCGCGTCGTGGATGGTGCGCGCCGCAGCCGCTGCCGTGGTGCCACCGGTGCCGCCCTGCGACACGACGACCGCGACGGCATACCTCGGCTTGTCCGCGGGCGCGTAGGACACGAACCACGAGGTGTCCTGCTTCCCGAACGACTCCGCCGTTCCCGTCTTCCCCGCCACGGGCCACCGGTCCAGCGGGAACCCCTTGAACGCCCCGGCAGCGGTTCCCTCCCGGACCACCCCCTTGAGAGCGTCGTGCAGGAACCTCAGGGTCCCGGCGGGGAAGGCGACCTTGCCGGCGGCCTTGGGGGCCACGGGCTCGAGGGTCCCGCCGGGCGCCTCGAAGCCCTTGGCCACCTGCGGGGTCCACAACGTGCCGCCGTTGGCGATGGCGGCATACACCCGCGCCATCTGCAGCGGGGTCGCCGTCGTCTCCCCCTGTCCGATGGCGAAGTTCGCGGCGTCGCCGGCGCGGAACTGGAACCCCGTGCGGCAGTTCTCGACCGCCAGGGACTTGAGGTATGCCGCGCGGCCGGGATCCGTCGCCGCCACCTCGGGGTAGCCGTTCCTCGCCCGGGCGCAGGTGTCGGTCCTCGTCGCCGTCCAGGAGGCCAGCTTCGCGGCGCGGTCGGGGATCCGGCCGGCCTGCTCCCCCGGCAGGTCGACACCGGTCGCGGTCCCGAGCCCGAGCTCCTTGGCCATCGCCACGAAGGGGTCGGCTGCATCGGTCTTCGCCCCGAGGCCGCCCTGGGCGAGCCAGGAGCGGTAGGCGAAGTCGTAGAAGATCGTGTCGCAGGAGACGACGATCGCGCGGTGCAGGGTGATGGGGCCGTAGGCGCGGGACTCGAAGTTGGCGAACCTGCGGTTGCCGATCGTGTAGCTCGACGTGCAGTCGTAGGTGCCGCGCAGGCTGTTGCCCGCCTTCACCGCGGCCGGGATGCTCACGACCTTGAACGTCGAGGCCGGCGGGTAGGCGCCCGCGGTCACGCGGGAGACGAGCGGGGTCCCGGCCGCCGCGTCGGTCAGGGTCGCGAGGTCGGCGCTGGATGATGCCTCCTGTCCAGACGGAGGGGTCGTACGTGGGGTAGCTCGCCGCCGCGACGACGGCGCCGTTCGTCACGTCGAGGACGACGGCAGCACCGGAGTCGGCCTTGAGGCCGCGCCGGTGGGCGGAGACGGCTGCCGCCCGCAAGGCACCCTCGGCGGCGGACTGCACCCGGGAGTCGAGGTTGGTCACGAGGTCGCGACCGGGCACGGGTGGTGTCGAGGACACCTGGCCGGTGACGACGCCCCGTGGGTCGAGGGAGACGGTGTCGGCGCCGGGCACCCCGCGCAGCTGCGCGTCGTACTGCTGCTCCAGCCCGGCGCGGCCGACGAGGTCGAGCCCCGAGATGCGTCCGCCGGAGTCGGCGACGTCCTGCTCGGCAGCGCGACCGAGGTAGCCCAGCACGTGGGCCGCGTTGACCGTCGCATCCTGGGGGTAGTCGCGCACGGGCTGCGCGGTGACGCTCACCCCGGGGTAGGTGTCGGGGTGCTCGAGCAGCCCGAGGGCTCGCCTCGGGTCGGCCCCGGACAACAGCGGGACGGGGACGTAGGGCGACCCTGCCCAGCAGATCGGTGGCGGCGGTGCGCCGGGCGAACCGCAGAGCTGGGTGCGCCCCCACAGCTGGGCGAACGGCACGTGCAGCGCCGAGGCCAGCCGACGCACGAGGGCGCGCCCGCCGTCGGCGGCGTCGGCCAGCGACCGGCGTTCGACGGACACGACGGTCTGCGTCGAGTTGTCGGCCAGCGGGCGTCCGGAGCGGTCGAGGATCCGGCCGCGGACGGCGGGTTCGCTGACCGTGCGGGTGTTCAGGGTGGCGGCAGCGCGCTCGTACGACGCGTGCTCACCGATCTGGACCTGCCCGAGCCGCCCCAGCAGGGTGCCGACGAGGCTGAGGGCGACCAGCCCGAACACCCAGACCCGCGCGTGCCGGGGTCGGGGTCGCCCGGTCTGCGGCAGGGAACGGCTCCGGGGGCGCGGCGCCCAGCTGCGGCGGGCCGCACCTCGTCGCTGGCGGGCCCCGACCCCGAGGCCCAGCCCGAGGCCCCGGATGCGTTCGAGCCCCTGCCGCCGCCCAAGCCCGAGCCGCCGGCCGACGGGCCTCCAGCCCCTCACGACCGCGCTCGCAGGCGCTGCTCGGCCCGGACCAGGACGGGGACGACGACCACGCAGAGCAGGGTCGTGAGGACCAGCCGGACCGCCGAGTCGCGCATCGACACCGACGACCCCGTGAGGAGGGCGGTGAGCACCCCGCCGGCTGCGTGGACGGCGCAGGCCAGGGTCGCGACCACGGCGACCCAGCGCCAGGAAGCCAGCCCCTCCCGGCGGCCCGCGCCGGCGAGCAGGCCGCACGCGGCATACGTCAGGGCTCCGGCGCCCAGCACCACGGCACCGGGGGGCACCAGGTCGACCAGCCACCCGGCCGCGAGCCCGGTCATGGCCCCGCGGGTGGGTCCACCGACGAGGGCACCGGCGACGACGACAGGCAGCACGAGGTCGGGCAGGAGCAGTGGCGTCCGGGCGGCGAGGGCCGCCGACGCGACGGCGAGTGCGACGAGCGCGAGGCCGCGGGCGACGCGGACCCGACCGGTCCCGACGAGGGGTCGCACGGTGGTGCTCACCTAGCCACCGCCGGTCGCCGTGGTGCGCGGGGTCGTCCTGGCCGGGGTGACCAGCACGCCCACGACGTCGAGGGTCGAGACGTCCACGGCCGGCGCGACCCCCGCGGTGGGGACGAGCGCTGCCGGGTCGGAGTCCACCTGGGTGACGGTGCCCACCCGCAGCCCGGGCGGGTATGGCGTGCCGTCGAGGCTCCCCAGCGTGGTCACCGCGTCGCCGTGGGACACCACCCCGCGCTGCACCGGGGTCAGGGTGAGGTCGCCCGCGCGCTGGCGACGCGGGCCCGTGGCGCCGCTGCCGACCGAGCCGAGCACCCCTGACCCGACCCGGACGGACACGGTGAGGTCGGCAGCGCCCACGAGCAGCACGTCGGCCGTCCACGGCGACACGGCGACGACCCTCCCGACGAGCCCGTCGGCGTCGACGACCGCGAGGTCGGTGCGCAGACCGTCGCGGGTGCCGGCGTCGATGGTCACGCGCTCGGGGCCTGCTGCGCCGGTCCGGCCTACGGCGACGACCCGGGCCGGCACGAAGGCCCGGCCCTTGGTCTCGGGAGCCTTGAGCAGCCGCTGGAACGCCGCCGCCTCGGTCACCCTGGCGGCGAGGATGTCGGCGTCGGTCGAGGCGCGGGCCTCGCGGGCGCTGGGGTCGTCGCGGTGGACGGCCGGCGCCAACAGCCCCTCCACGGGGCCGAACACGGTGCCCGCCGCGGAGCGGACGGCGTCCGTGCCGGGGGCACCGGCGAGGTCGGCGGCGAGCACCACGACGGTGAGCACCACGAGGGTCGCGAGCAGGCGGCGGGATCGGTGCATGACTCAGAAGCGGCGGGTGTCGACCAGGACGCGCTCGAGCGTCCCGAACTCCTCGACGCACCGACCCGAACCCCGCACCACGGCGCGCAACGGGTCCTGAGCCACCTGCACCGGCACACCGAGCTCGTGACGCAGCCGCACGTCGAGCCCGGGCAGCAGGGCGCCGCCGCCGGTCAGGGTGATGCCGCGGTCGAGGACGTCGCCGGCCAGCTCGGGCGGGCAGACGTCGAGGGTCGCGCGGACCAGCTCGACGATCTGCAGCAGCGGCGCCCTCGATCGCCCGCCGGACCTCGGGGCTGGAGATCGTCACGGTCTTCGGCAGCCCGGTGACCAGGTCACGGCCCCGGACGCGGGTGCTCGTCTCCTCGCGCAGCGGGAACGCCGACCCGGCCGCGATCTTGATGTCCTCGGCGCTGCGCTCCCCCAGCAGCAACGAGTACTCGCTCTTCACGTGGGCGATGATCGCCTCGTCGATCTCGTCGCCACCGACCCGCAGGGACCGTGACGTGACGATGCCACCGAGGCTGATCACCGCGACGTCCGTCGTCCCGCCACCGATGTCGACGACCATCGACGCGGCCGTGTCGTTGACCGGCAGGTCCGCGCCGATCGCCGCGGCCATGGGCTCCTCGATCACGTAGACGCGTCGGGCCCCGGCGCGCACGGCGGCATCCTCGAGGGCGCGACGCTCGACGCCGGTCACCTCGCTGGGGACGCAGACCACCATGCGTGGGCGGAACAACCGCGACGGGCGCACCTGGTCGACGAAGTAGCGCAGCATCCGCTCGGTGACGTCGGCGTCGGAGATGACGCCGTCGGCCAGCGGGCGCACGGCGTGGACGTGGCCGGGGGTGCGCCCCAGCATCTCCTTGGCCCGCGTTCCGGCGGCCAGGAGCGCGGACGTGCCGGCCTGGACCGCGACGACCGACGGCTCGTCGAGGACGACACCGCGACCGCGTTCGTAGATGAGGGTGTTGGCGGTCCCGAGGTCGATGGCGAGGTCCCTGCCCCAGCCCGTCCAGCCCCTCGACCAACCACCCGTCCCGCTCACGGTGGCGATGGTACGCGGGGCCGTCGGGCCCACCTCGCAGCCGCGCCGGGCGCGGTGGCGCCGTTCGCGTCGGGTCCGCAGCCCGTGCCCGGTATGCCGCCGGGTCAGGCGACGAGCTGCGCCTCGACCGCGCGGGGCAGCGGCCGCCCGTGTACGCAGCGTGGCGCGCAGGCGCCAGGCGCCGAACACGGCCAGCAGGCTGATCGCGATGTGCAGGCCGATGAACACGCTGCCCATCCCGGCGCCGAGGACGACGCCCGCGACGAGCGGACCCACCGCGGAGAACCCGGTCTGCAGCGCCGTGAACATCCCCAGCGTCGTGCCGACCAGGCCCGACGGGGCGAGGCTGGCGGTGAGCGGGTTGAGCACGGGGGCGTACATCGTCTCGCCGACGGCGAAGATGCCGAACGTCGTGACGAACAGAACCGCCGCCAGCTCGGGGGCGAGCGAGGCTGCCGCGAGCACGAGCCACGAGATCGTCCAGATCAGGCCGACCCCCATGAGCAGGGTCGCGCCGCTGCGCTTGGCCGTGAGCCGGACGACGAGCATCTGCAGCACGATGATGACGACGCAGTTGACGGCGGCAGCGAGGCCGATCGTCGTCTCGTCGACGTGCAGCGACGGTGAGGGCGTAGGCCGGCAGGCCCGACTCGAACTGGGCGTAGAACCCCAGCGCCAGGGTCACCGTGACGAGGGCGGTCCAGCGCAGCGCCGGGATGGCCCAGATGGCGCGCAGCGCCTCGCGGGGGCTCGCCGAGCGAACGGCCTCGGCGGCACCCGACTCGTCCTCGCACGCGCCCGGGGGCGGTGCCCCAGCGCGGCATACCGGCGACGACGAGCAGCGCGGCGGAGATGAGGAAGCCCGCGCCGGCGGTGGCGAAGGCCGGCCACATGCCGTTGGTGCGGTCGAGGTCGACGACGTACCCGGCGGCGAAGGCGCCGACGGCCATGCCGAGCGCCTGACCGGTGAACTGCCACGCGAACACGCGGCGACGGTCGCTGCCGCCGACCCACCGCAGCACGAGCACGGACTGCGCCGGGTTGGCCGCGGTGATGCCGAGGCCGAAGACGAACATGCCCACGAGGAACGCCGTCGGGCTGCTCGCCCAGATCAGGGACGCGGCGCCCGCGGCAGCGATGACCTTGGCGCCGACCGCCACGAGCACGGGTGAGACGCGGTCGGCGAGGCGCCCACCGACCGGCGCGGCGAGCAGGGCGCCGACCGAGAACAGGCTCGAGGCCGCGGCGGCGAGCAGCGCGCCCCAGCCGCGGGTGTTGGCGGCGTAGGCGTACTGGTAGGGCAGGACGGTGCCCCAGCCGAGCATGGCGACGGCGGAGGCGAGGATCAGGAGGCGGGCGCGCATGGTGTGGTCAACAGTTCTTCGAGGTCGAATATTTCGAAGTCGAAATCTTAGCATGCGAAGAACGCCGTGCGAGGATGGCTCCATGGCAGCGAGGAAGAAGGCCGGGCGCACCGCCCAGGAGCAGTACAAGGAGGCGGTGGCCAGCTACGTCGCCGCCGGCGGCGACGAGTCGGTGCAGCGCGTCATCACCGCGGTGAACTCCCTCGGCCGCAAGCTGGACCAGTGGTACACCCGGCAGCTCGCCGACCTCGACCTGTCCCACGGCGAGTGGTCGGTGGTCGCGGTGCTGGCGACGTCGGAGGGCAGGCCGGTGACGCCGTCCCAGCTGGCCGACGCGAGCAACGTCGCCGCCTCGTCGATGACCCACCGGCTCGACAAGATGACCGAGCGCGGGATCGTGCGCCGCTCCCCCGACCCGGAGAACCGCACCCGGGTGCTGGTCGAGCTCACCACCCAGGGCTGGGAGCTGTTCGAGGCCGCGGTGCGCGAGGCCAACGTCGTCGAGTCCGACGTGCTGGCCGTGCTCAAACGCGAGGAGCGCGACCAGCTGGCCGCGCTCCTCGAGGTGGTGATCAACGGTCTCGACGAGATCGAGCCCGCCTAGGGGTCGGTCAGGGTCAGAGGTTCGGGAACCAGATCGCGATCTCGCGAGCAGCCGACTCCGGGGAGTCCGAGCCGTGCACGATGTTCTCCTGGACCTTCTTGCCCCAGTCGCGACCGAGGTCGCCACGGATCGTCCCGGGCAGGGCCGCGGTCGGGTCGGTGGCACCGGCGAGGGCGCGGAAGCCCTCGATGCAGCGGTGCCCCTCGATGACGATCGCCGTCACCGGACCGCTGGACATGAACTCCACCAGCGGCTCGTAGAAGGGCTTGCCCTCGTGCTCGGCGTAGTGCTCGGCCAGCTGCTCACCGGTGGGGGTCGTCACCGCGAGCGCGGCGAGGGTGTAGCCCTTCGCCTCGATGCGGCGCAGGACCTCGCCGGAGAGGCCGCGGGCGAAACCGTCGGGCTTGACCAGGACCAGGGAACGTTCGATCTGCGTCGTCACGCCCGCCACCCTACCCAGCCCGCGCAGGCACTAGCGTCGCGGTGTGCGAGGGACGAGCGGGGCCACAGGCGCCACCGCGTATGCCGCGTGGCTGGCCCAGCCGGGCTACCTCGCCGCTGAGCTGCTGCTCGCCGTGTTCGCCGGTGTCGGCTACTCGCTGGCCGACGACACGATCAGCGCCCTGGGCACGAGCTGTCACTCCCCGACGGCGACCGGCTGCTCGTCGGCTCCCCTGGCCATGAACCTCGCCTTCATCGGGTTCGGCGCCCTCCAGGCGATCGGCGCCATGCCCCTGCTGCGCGACGCCGCACGCCGGGCGCGGGCCGTGGGGTGGCTCTGGGTCGTGGCAGGGGTCTTCTCCGTCGGGGTCGGGCTGGCTCCGGTCGACGCGCACCCGACGCTGCACACCCTGGTCGCCCTGCCGGTGTTCGTGGCCCAGCCCCTGGCCCTGCTGCTGCACGCCCGCTGGCTGACGGCCGGTCGGCTCCGGCTGCTCGGCACCGTCCTGGGCGGTCTCGCCGTCCTTGGGGCGGTGGTGTTCGGGGCGCGGTTGGGCGCCGAGGCGTGGTCGGGTGCTGCCGAGCGGCTGGCGGTGTGGCCGGCCAAGCTGTGGCTGCCGCTGGCCGCCGTCGCCCTCCACGGGACGGGCGTCGTGCGGGACCGTCAGGCCTCGGCGGCCTCGCGCTGACGCCGGGCCTGCTCCTGCTCCACCCGGTTGCAGACGACGAGCGACCCCACCCACAGGACGAGGAACACGAACCCGACGAGGAGCATCGCCGGGACGACGAAGGCGGCCGCGAACGTCGCCACCTGGATCAACCACCCCAGCGTCACGCCCCAGGGGCGGCGCATCATGCCTGCGGCCAGGAAGCACAGCACGGCCAGGCCGGTGCCCACCCACAGCCACGCCGACCCGGAGGAGCTGCCGTCGGCGGCGGCGATGCCGCGCGCCACCAGGGCGCCGAGGAACACCGCGATCCCCTGGCCGGCCAGCACGGTCGCCAGCATCCGCCAGGTGAACTTGCCGAGGGTGCCGTACAGGACGATCCCCTTCACCGGCGGTTCCTCCCGTTGTCGCGGAACTTGGTCAGCAACCAGAAACCCAGGGCGACCAAGGCCACGAGGACGACCAGCTTGGTGATGGGGGGCATGGGACGAGCCTAAGCCGTCGCGCACAGGCGTACCGTCGGTGCATGGAGCCACTCAGGCTTCCTAGCGCTGGGAGCACAGCCATGGCCGACAAGTCACCTCGACAACACCTGGCCAAGAAGGCGAGCAAGTCCATCAAGGAGAAGCGCGCCGAGAAGCACGCCAGGACCGACGCCAAGAACCACAGCGACGTGGGGCAGATCGGCAAGAAGTAGGCGACCGCCTCGGGGTGCGCGCCGGTGGCACCAACCCCGAGGCTGCTGGGCTCAGACCTCGGTGGTGCCGACGAGCATGCGCACCTCGGCCGCCGTGGTGACCGAGCCGGTGGCGACGACACCGCCGCTCATGCCGCCCTCGTCGGCGAGGCCCGCGGCCACGTCCAGCGCGTCCGGGAGGTCCTGCACGACGGTGACCCGGTCCTCTCCGAAGATGTCGACCGCGAGCTCCCCCAGGTCGTCCGGGCGCATGGCCCGCGGTGACGTGGTGCGCGAGACGACCACGTGGTCCAGGACGGGTTCGAGCGCCTCGAGCATCTCGGTGGCGTCCTTGTCCTTGAGGATCGCGACGACCCCGATGACGCGCGCGAAGGTGAACGAGTCCTCCAGCGCCTGGCGCAGGGCCAGCGCACCCGCCGGGTTGTGCGCCGAGTCGACGATGACGGTGGGCGACCTGCGCACGATCTCGAGGCGTCCGGGTGACGCGGCGCGGGCCAGCCCGGCGCGCACCACGTCGGGCTCGAGCCGCTGCTCACCGCCCCCGAGGAACGCCTCCACCGCGACCAGGGCCAGGGTCGCGTTGTGGGCCTGGTGGGCGCCGTGCAGCGGCAGGAACAGGTCCTCGTAGTCGCCACCGAGGCCGCGGACCGAGATCTGCTGGCCGCCGACGGCGACCTCGCGCGTGAGCAGCCCGAAGTCGTTGCCCTCGAACGTCATCCGCGCCCCGACCTCCTCACCGCGCTCGGTCGAGGACCGAGACGACGTCGGGCTCCTGCGACCCGATGACGGCGACGGCGTCGGCCTTGATGATCCCCGACTTCTCGGTGGCGATGGAGACGACGTCGTTGCCCAGGAAGTGCTGGTGGTCCAGCGAGATCGGCGTGACCACGGACGACCGAGCCGTCGGCGACGTTCGTCGCGTCCCAGCTCCCGCCGAGGCCGACCTCGACGATGGCGACGTCCACGGGGGCGTCGGCGAACGCGGCATACGCGATGGCCACGAGCACCTCGAAGTAGGTCATGCGTGGGCCGCCCTCGGCGACCGACTTCACGTCGACCATCTCGATGAAGGGGATGACGTCGGCGTAGGCGGCGAGGAACTTCTCGCGGCTGATCGGCTCCCCGGCCAGGGCGATCCGCTCCCGCACGCTGTGCAGGTGCGGGGAGGTGAAGCGACCGGTGCGCAGCCCCATCTCGGTGAGCAGCGTGTCGATGATGCGCGTCGTCGACGTCTTGCCGTTCGTGCCGGTCAGGTGGATGACGGGGTAGCTGCGCTGCGGGTCGCCCAGCAGCTCCATCACCGCGGCGATGCGCTCCAGGCTCGGCTGCAGGTCGTGCTCGGGGGCGCGGGCGAGGATCGCCTCCTCCACCTCTCGCATCTGTCGCACGAGCTCGAGGTTGCGCGCGGCCTCGCGCTGGGCTGAGTCAGGAGCAGGCACGGGGAGTTCCTTCCGGGGCGTGGGGACGGACGGCGGCGGGTATGGCGCGTGGCGTCATGACAGCTTCATCACCTTGATGCGCACGGCCTCGCCGTCACCGACGGTGGCCTGGACGACGTCGGCCCGCTCCGGCAGCGCCTCGAGCTGGGGTGCGCTGCCGAACTGGGTGGCCAGGGTCTCCTCGACGATGAGCGCCTGGTGGGCGACCGTCGCCTCCCAGACCGCCTGGCTGCCGGTGACGGTCAGCGAGATGCGGTCGCTGACCTCGAGGCCGCCGTCACGACGAGCCTGCTGGACGGCGCGGACGACGTCGCGGGCCAGGCCCTCGGCCGCGAGCTCGGGCGTCACCTCGGTGTCGAGGACGACGAAGCCACCACCCGGGAGCATCGCGGTCGCCTGGGAGCCACCCTGTGCGCCGGAGTCGACCACGGTCTCGAGGGTGTACTCCCCCTCGACCAGGGCCAGGCCGCCGGCGGTGACGGTGCCGTCCTCGGCCACCGACCAGTCACCGGACTTGCTGCCCTTGATGGCCTGCTGCACGTCGCGACCCAGGCGCGGACCGGCTGCGCGGGCGTTGACGGAGAGCCGCTGGGTGATGCCGAAGTCGGACTGGCTGGCCTCGCCGATGTCGCGCAGCGTGACGGTGCGGACGTTGACCTCATCGGCGACGATCGCGCCGAAGTCCTTGAGGGACAGCGGCATCCGGCACGACCACCGTGAGGTCGGCAAGCGGCAGGCGCACGCGCAGCCCGCTCGGCCTTGCGCAGCGACGACGCCACCGAGCAGACCTCGCGCGCCCGGTCCATCGCCGGCCACGAGGGCCTCGTCGTGCGGCAGGTCGGACGCGTCGGGCCAGTCGGTGAGGTGCACCGAGCGTCCGCCGGTCAGGCCGCGCCAGATCTCCTCCGTCGTCGAGCGGCAGCAGTGGCGCCGCGACCCGGCAGACGACCTCGAGCGCGGTGTAGAGGGTGTCGAACGCCTGCTCGGCGGCCGCACCGCCGCCCTGGCCGGCCCCGGTGTCCCAGAACCGCTCGCGCGACCGGCGGACGTACCAGTTGGTCATCACGTCGAGGAAGCCGCGCGTGGTCTCGCACGCGTTGGCCACCTCGTAGCGGTCGAGCTGGTCCTGCATGGTCTGCACGTACTGCGCCCAGCTTGGCCAGGAGGTAGCGGTCGAGCGGGTCGGTGGACGCGGTCGACCACTTCGCCTCATACCCCTGCTCGCCGTCGGGAGATGACCGGAAGGCGTTGGCGTACAACGAGAAGAAGTACCAGGTGTTCCACAGCGGGATGAGCACCTGGCGCACGCCGTCGCGGATCCCCTGCTCGGTGACGACGAGGTTGCCGCCGCGCAGGATCGGGCTGCTCATGAGGAACCAGCGCATGGCGTCGGCCCCGTCGCGGTCGAAGACCTCGCGCACGTCGGGGTAGTTGCGCAGCGACTTGCGACATCTTCTGGCCGTCGGAGCCCAGGACGATGCCGTGGCTGACGCAGCGACGAGAACGCCGGCCGGTCGAACAGCGCCGTCGCCAGGACGTGCAGCGTGTAGAACCAGCCACGCGTCTGGCCGATGTACTCGACGATGAAGTCGCCCGGGAAGTGGTGCTCGAACCACTCGGCGTTCTCGAACGGGTAGTGCACCTGGGCGAACGACATCGAGCCGGAGTCGAACCACACGTCGAGGACGTCCTCGACCCGGCGCATCGTCGACTGGCCGCGTCGGGTCGTCGGGGTTGGGCCGGGTCAGGTCGTCGATGAACGGCCGGTGCAGGTCCTGTCGACCTCGACACGCCGAAGTCGCGCTCGAGCTCGTCGAACGAGCCGTAGACGTCGATGCGCGGGTACTCGGGGTTGTCCGACTTCCACACCGGGATCGGGCTGCCCCAGAAGCGGTTTCGCGAGATCGACCAGTCGCGGGCGTTCTCCAGCCACTTGCCGAACTGGCCGTGCTTGATGTGGTCCGGCATCCAGTCGATCTGCTCGTTGAGCTCGAGCATGCGCGCCTTGATCTTGGTGACCTCGACGAACCAGCTCGAGACCGCCATGTAGATCAGCGGCTGACGGCAGCGCCAGCAGTGCGGGTAGGAGTGGTCGTAGGTCTCGCGGCGCAGCAGCACCGTGCCCTCGGTGACCGCACCCGTCGCACCCTCGCCGCGCGTGCGGTTCTTGAGGTGGTCGATGACCATCGGGTTGGCGTCGAAGACCTGCACGCCCTCGTAGTCGGTGACGGGGAAGGTGAAGCAGCCGTCGGGGCCGACCGGGATGACCGGCTCGATGCCCGGCCGCGTCGGTGACGATCTTGTCCTCCTCACCGAAGGCGCCGGCGGTGTGGACCAGCCCGGTGCCGTCCTCGGTGGTGACGAAGTCGGCCGGGAAGACGCGGTGCGCCTGCTCGTGGCCGAGGTAGTAGGAGAACGGCGGCGTGAAGGCACGACCGACGAGGTCGCTTCCCTTGAGCCGCTCGACGATCCGCGACGCCGGGTCCTGCTCGTCGGCCGCCGAACAGGTCCTTGGCGTAGGCCGCGAGCCGCGCCTCACCGATGACGTAGCGCTCGGTCGTCCCCGTGAAGTCGGACTCGACCACGACGTAGTCGATGTCGGGCCGCACCATGATCCCGAGGTTCGCCGGCAGGGTCCACGGCGTCGTCGTCCAGACCAGCGCGAGCTCACCGGTCTCCAGGCGCAGGCCCGACGGTGACGGCCGGGTCCTGGCGGTTCTGGTAGACGTCGTCGTCCATGCGCAGCTCGTGGTTGGACAGCGGCGTCTGGTCGTTCCAGCAGTAGGGCAGCACGCGGAAGCCCTCGTAGACCAGGCCCTTGTCGTGCAGCTGCTTGAACGCCCAGATGACCGACTCCATGTAGTCGGGCTCGAGCGTCTTGTAGTCGTTGTCGAAGTCGACCCAGCGCGCCTGCCGGGTGACGTAGTCGCGCCAGTCGTCGGTGTACTTCAGGACCGACTCGCGGCACTTGGCGTTGAAGGCCTCGATCCCCAGCTCGAGGATCTCGTCCTTGGTCTTGATGCCGAGCTGGCTCATCGCCTCGAGCTCGGCGGGCAGCCCGTGGGTGTCCCACCCGAACCGGCGCTCGACCCGGCGACCGCGCATGGTCTGGTAGCGCGGAATGAGGTCCTTGACGTACCCGGTCAGCAGGTGGCCGTAGTGCGGCAGCCCGTTGGCGAAGGGCGGCCCGTCGTAGAAGACGAACTCGTTGTCGCCGTCCGTGCCCGGCCGGACGGTTCTCGACCGAGGCGATGAAGGTCCCGTCCTCGTCCCAGTACCTGAGGATGCGCTCCTCGATCTCGGGGAACCTCGGCGAGGCGGGCACCCCCTGCGGCGTGCCGGTGGCGTTCGCGGCGTCGTCGGGGGCTGCGCTGGAGACCTTGGGGTAGGCCATGGTGTCGGCGGTCCTGTCCATCGTTCGTGCGTTTCGCACGAGGACGACGTCGCCGGGCTGTCCCGGCGGCACCGCGGTACCACCTCGCTTGCCGCGCTGCCGCGCGGTGACCCACGCGCCATACGACCGCTCTTGTGCCAGGCGATGACGGGCCCATCCGTCCGGTTCTAGTGGGGACCGCGCACCTGGGTGCCCATGTCCTGTTCTTCCGGAGGCTCGCCGGTGATGGCCGGGTCGATGCCTGTGCCGCCAGTCTAGCGGGCTGTGACGAACGGCTCGTCCGGGTTGCCGGGGGTCGCGCGCCGAGGGTATAGAGTCGGGCCGTCGCCCTCGGGTGACACCACGACGCGCCACAGGGGAAGCCGGTCCAAGTCCGGCGCTGACCCGCAACCGTAGGCCGCCCGCCAGGGTGGCGAGCCGGAATGCCTGGAACGCGGAGCGGCTCCATTTCCGTCGAGGTACGCGGGGCGGAGCCCGGACACTCCTTGGGTCCGAGGCCGCCCCCTGTTGTCGCACGCGCGACAGCGGGGGCTTTGTCTTTTCCCAGGGTGTGCCGGTGCCACCGTCGCGACACCGCTCGCTCACCAAGAGGCACCATGCACCAGTCCATCCGCACCGTCCGTCCGGCGGCTGCCCTCGCCCTGGCCCTTGCCGCCGCCCTCGTGGCGCCCGGCATCGCGTCGGCGAGCACCACCACTCCCACCACCACGTCCACGACCGGCTCGGCCACCAGCACTGCCCGCCCCGAACACCACCGCGGCACCGACGACCGGGACGGCCACGACGTCGACGGCGCCGTCCACCACCGCGGCGACGACCTCGACGGGCACGACCCCGCCGACCACGACGACCGCCCCGGCTCCGTCCACGACGACCACGTCGAGCACCTCGTCGGCTCCGCGCACCACCACCGCCCAGCGACCCGCGGCGACCGGCAAGGCCGTTCCGTTCGACGCCGCCGCGGCGCACAGCTCGGCACGGATCTCGGGCGGGTCCGCTGCCCAGGCCGGTGCCGCAGCCGGTTTCATGGTGCGCACCCTCAAGGCGCGCGGGGACCACTACAACTACCCCGCCTCCACGTTCTTCGACGGCGGTAACACCGTCGACGCGGTCCTCGGACTGGCCGGCGCGCGGGCTGGTCTCGCCCAGGGCGACGCCACGACCGACTACCTCGCAGCCCATGTCAACGACTACGTCGGCATCCCCGGCGCAGGCAACCCGTCCTCCGCCGAGACGTATGCCGGACCGCTCGGCAAGCTCGTCATCGGCGTCGTCGCGCAGGGCGGTGACCCCACCCACTTCGGCGGCCAGGACCTCGTCAGCCGGCTGAAGGGGCTGCTCACCAAGGAGGGCCGCTTCTCCGACAAGTCGGCCTACGGCGACTACTCCAACACCATCGGGCAGGTGCTCGACGTCATCGCGCTCGGTCGCGCCACCGCATGACGTTCCCCAGTCCGCGGGCGACTACCTGCTCGACCAGCAGTGCTCCGACGGAGGGTTCCGGGGCAACCTCGACGTCGCCGGCGCTGCGTGCACCAGCGACCTCGACGCCACTGCCTTCGCCGCCCAGGCGCTCGTGGGGCTCGTCGGCCCCGACGACCCGGCCACCGTCGACGCGCTCCACTTCCTCGCCTCCCACCAGGCGTCCAACGGTGGCTTCCTCAACCAGGACGGTCAGTACAACGCGAACACCGCTGGCGTCGCGGCCCAGGCCTTCGCGGCCGGGGGGCTGGAGAAGGAGCTGGCCAGGGCGCAGTCCTTCCTCGCCGGGCTGCAGATGGACTGCTCGTTCGCACCCGCCCTGCGTGGCGGGATCGCCTTCACCGCGGCAGACCGCGCGACCCTCGCCAAGACGAGCACCGAGGCCAAGGCCCTCGACCGCGCGCTGCGGGCGACGCCCCAGGCGACGCTGGGACTGGCGGGAGGGTCGCTGCTGACGGTCACCGCCGACGGCGCGTCGAGCACCGCCCCCACCCTCAGCTGCCCGGCGCCGTCCCCCACGACCGCGACCAGCAGCACCACCACCCCCACCACCAGCACCGCGAGCAGCACCACGACGTCCAGCACGTCGGCGGCCACCACGCCGTCCTCCATCGATGGCGGCAACGGCTCGGCGAACGCCCCAGCATCGGCGACCCCGTCGGCCTTGGCGTTCACCGGTGCAGACATCAGTGCCTACGTCATCGCGGGTCTGCTCCTGCTCGTCGCGGGTGTCGGTGCCCTGGTCCTGGCCCGCCGCAAGGGCGTCCACGCCTGATGCGCCGCCCCATCCGCCTGCTCGCAGCTGCAGCTCTCGTCGCCGCCGGTGGCCTCACCCTCTCGGGTGGGGCCGCCCAGGCGGCAGCCTGCTCGGGCACCAGCGGGGTCACCGTCGTCGTCGACACGGGGTCGTCGACGACCACCTCCTGCGCCGCGGACGACACCTCGGCCATGAGGGTGCTCCAGAAGGTCGCCTCCGTGGTGAGCCCGACCCAGTACCCGGGCACCGTGGTCTGCAAGATCAACGGGGTCCCGTCCAGCCAGAGCTGCCAGCGCATGCCACCCACGAGCGCCTACTGGGCGTTCTTCCACGCGCCGCGAGGCGGGTCGTGGACCTACAGCAGCTCGGGCGTCGCCGACTACGACCCCGCGCCCGGCACCGTGATCGGGTTCGCCTTCGGGTCCGGAGGGGCACCCCGGACGGCGCCGCCCGCCGCCGCGAGCGCGCCCAGGCCCAGCCCGTCGCCCACCCCGAAGCCCAGTCCCAGCTCGTCACCCACCCCGAAGGCGAGTCCCCGGCCCAGCGCCTCGAGCACGTCCGGCACGCCTCGGTCCACCACCTCGGCCACGCCGAAGTCGAGCCCTTCGAGAAGCCTTCGGGGCACCGGGACCGCAGCGAGCCCCTCCCCCTCGAAGGGCGGGACCACGCCCAAGGCAGGGGTGGACCACTCCGTCGGCCACCACCACGACGCCGAAGACGAGCACCACGACCACCGGTCCCAGTGCCACGACGACCGCTGGTGGCACCTCGGAGCAGTCCGCCCCCGACTCCGCCGCGGTGGCCGAGTCGCACCCGGCGACGCCCGCATCGGGCTCGCCGACGACCCTGTTCGCCGGCCTCGGGCTCGTCGGCGTCGTCGGTGCAGGCGCGGCATACCTCGCACTGCGTCGCCGCACCCACGGCTGAGCGATGTCCACCCCACGGCTGGCCCGTAGCCCGCTCCCCCGCCACCTCCACCCGGTGGCGTGGTGGGTCTGGGCGATCGGGCTCGCCGTGGCGTGCTCGCGCACGACCAACCCGCTCCTGCTGCTGCTCGGGATCAGCGTCGCCTCGCTGGTCGTGGCGGCGCGCCGCGGCAGCTCGCCCTGGGCGCGTGCCTTCCGGCTCTACCTCGTCCTCGGCGCGTCGATCATCGTGCTGCGCGTGCTGCTGCACCTGCTCGTGGGGTTCAAGTTCGGGCAGATCCGGATCTACTCGCTGCCCAGCGTCAACCTGCCGGGCATCACGATCCTCGGCCCCGTCTACCTCGAGGGGGTCCTCGCCGCTGCGGTCGAGGGGTTGCGGCTCGCCTCCCTCATCGTCTGCATCGGCGCCGCGAACGCCCTCGCCAACCCCAAGCGCCTCCTGCGTGCCCTGCCCAGCGCCCTGCACGAGATCGGTACGGCCGTGGTCATCTCGGTCACCGTCGCGCCGCAGCTCGCCGAGAGCGTGCAGCGGGTGCGCCGCGCCCGGGTCCTGCGCGGCGAGGGCGGCACCGGGCTGCGGTCCGTCGCCCGGGTGGCGCTGCCCGTCCTCCAGGACACCCTCGACCGGTCGCTGGTGCTGGCCTCCGCGATGGACTCACGCGGGTACGGTCGCCGCCCCGCCCAGTCCGCCCGCACCCGCCACCTCACCGGCGCGCTGACCCTCACGGGGTTGCTCGGTGCGGCCGTCGGCACGTATGGCGCCCTGGACACCACCGCGCCGGCCGTCGTGGGCCTGCCGATGCTGGTCGCCGGGCTGGCCCTGTGCGCCGCGGGCCTGCGCGTGGGCGGCCGAGGCCGTCGCGCGCACCGCCTACCGTCCCGACCCGTGGGCCCTGCCGGAGTGGCTGGTCGCGGGTCGGGCGTCGCGGCCGCCGGCCCTGGTCATGGCCTCAGCCCACGCGGATCCTGCTGCGCTCACCCTGCCGCTGGAGCCGTTGGCCCCGCCCGCACTGCCCCTGCTCGCGGTCGCCGGCCTGCTCCTCGCCGCCCTGCCGGCGGTCGCCGCCCCCGAGCCGCCCCGCCGTGGAGCCCAACGATGAACGCCACCCTGGTGGTCCTCGACCACGTGAGCGTGACGTATGCCGGGGCGGCCCGGCCCGCGCTGCGCGAGGTCTGCCTCGAGGTCGAGGAGGGCGAGCTCGCGGTCGTCGTCGGCCGCACCGGGTCGGGCAAGTCGACCCTCCTCGGCGCCGTCAACGGCACCGTTCCGCACTTCACCGGCGGCCACCTGTCCGGCAGAGTCACCGTCGCCGGACTGGACACCCGCACCCACCGGCCGCGTGACCTCGCCGACGTGGTGGGCGTCGTGAGCCAGGACCCCCTCGCCGGCTTCGTCACCGACACCGTCGAGGAAGAGCTCGCCTACACGCTCGAGCAGCTCGGGGTGGAGCCATCCGCGATGCGACGCCGGGTTGAGGAGGTGCTCGACCTGCTGGGCATCGCCGACCTGCGTGATGCCCCCCTGCGCGACCTGTCCGGCGGCCAGCAGCAGCGCGTGGCGATCGGCTCGGTCCTCACCGCGAACCCCCGGGTCCTCGTCCTCGACGAACCCACCTCCGCCCTCGACCCCACCGGCGCGGACGAGGTGCTGGCCACCCTCTCGCGCTTGGTCCACGACCTCGGGCTGACCGTGCTGGTCTCCGAGCACCGGTTGGAGCGCATCGTCGGGCTTGCTGACCGGCTCGTCGTCGTGGCCGACGACGGCACGGTGAGCCACGGGGCGCCGACCGAGCTGATGACCCACTCGCTCCTCGCCCCGCCGGTCGTGCACCTCGGCCGCTGGGCCGGCTGGCAGCCGCTGCCCCTCACCGTGCGCGACGCCCGCAGGGCCGCCACCGACCTGAGGGCGGACCTCGCCGCATCCCTCGCCGCCCACCCCACTGCCGACCACGCCGCCGGGCCCACCGCAGATACCGTCGCCGCCGGGGCGGTCGCCTCTGGTCCCCACACCCCGCCCCGGAACGCTCCCCTCCTGGCTGCCAGCGCGGTCGAGGTGCGGCACGGCGACCTCACCGCGGTGGACGGCGTCGACCTGTCGGTGCAGCCGGGTGAGGTGGTGGCGCTCATGGGCCGCAACGGTTCGGGCAAGTCCTCCCTCCTGTGGGCCCTGCACGGTTCGGGTCCACGCCACGACGGCGACGTCATGGTCAGCACCGGAGGCGACGCCGCCACCGAGTCCAACAGGGCTGGCGCCGGCGCCATGGTCGACCCGGCCCGGGAGTCGCCGCGGTCCCGTCGACGCCACGTGGGCCTTGTCCCGCAGAGCGCCGCCGACCTGCTCTACCTGCCCACCGTGGACGGCGAGTGCACCCAGGCCGACACCGAGACCGGCGCCCCCACGGGCACGGCCCGCGGGCACCTCGACCGGATCGCCCCCGGCATCGACGGCGATGCGCACCCCCGCGACCTCTCCGAGGGCCAGCGCCTTGCCCTGGTGGTCGCCATCCAGCTCACCGCAGCCCCGCGCGTCCTGCTGCTCGACGAGCCCACCCGGGGGCTGGACTACCCCGCCAAGGCCGCCCTGACCAGCCTCTTGCGCGACCTCGCCGCGGCCGGCGGTGCCGTCGTCGTCGCGACCCACGACGTCGAGTTCGCCGCCACGGTGGCCGACCGCGTCGTCGTCCTCGCCGAGGGCCGGGTCGTGGCCGACGGCCCGGCGACCGATGTCCTCTGCGACTCCCCCGCGTTCGCCCCCCAGGTCGCCAAGGTGTTCGCACCCGCCCGGCTGCTCAGCGTCGACGACGTCCGCCGCGCGGCCCCCGCGCTCCCCGCCACGGTCGGCGGTGCACACCGATGACGCAGCGCCCGAGCACGCCCGCCCCGTCGGTCCAGACCGCACCTTCGTCGCGGCCGTCCCGGCGCAGCGCCGTCGCGCTGCGCCCTCGTTCCACCGCTGCGCTCGCCATCGTCTCGGTGGCCGGGCTGCTCGCCTTCCTGTGGCCGTTGTTCGCCTCCGCCGGCTCCCGCCTGGGCCAGAGCGCCGACGCCCCCCTCGTCTTCGCGCTGCTGCTGCCGCTGCTGCTCGCCGTGGTGCTGTTCGAGATCAGCGAGGGTGGCCTCGACGTCAAGGCCATCGCCATGCTCGGCGTGCTCTCGGCCGTCGGCGCGGCCCTGCGCCCGCTGGGGGCCGGGACCGCCGGGCTCGAGACGGTGTTCTTCCTGCTCGTGCTCGGTGGCCGGGTCTTCGGGCCGGGTTTCGGCTTCGTCCTGGGCTCGACGACGCTGTTCGCTTCGGCCCTCGTCACCGGTGGCGTCGGGCCGTGGCTGCCCTACCAGATGGTCGGTGCGGCCTGGGTCGGCCTGGGCGCAGGCCTGCTGCCCCGGGTGCCGCCGCGCTGGGAGCTGCTCCTGCTCGCCGCCTACGGCGGGATCGCCGGCCTCCTCTACGGCCTGGCCCTCAACTTCTCCTTCTGGCCGTTCGCGATCGGTCTCGGCGGTGACCTGTCCTTCCTGCCGGGGGCGCCGCCCCTGGTGAACCTGCACCGCTTCGCGGTCTTCTCCCTCGCCACCTCCGCCTGGTGGGACCTCGGTCGGGCGGTCACCAACGTCGTGCTCATCCTCGTCACCGGCAAGGCCGTGCTCGGCACGCTGCGCAGGGCCTCCCGACGCGCGGCCTTCGACGCCGAAGGCACCTTCCACCCCGCAGGGACGACCGCCCCGGAGCCGGCCACGCGGCATACGCTGGCCGGGTGACCCTGCCCGCATCGCTGCTCGCCCGTGCCGTCACCGATGTCGACGTCAAGGCGACGTATGCCGTCGACGAGTCCATCGGGGCGCTCGCGCCGGACCGCTACGAGGTGGTGCGGGCCCGGGACCTCGGCGACGTGGTCGAGGTGCTCGCCCACGCCCAGGCCACGGGCACGCCGGTGGTGCCACAGGGCGCCCGCAGCGGCTTGGCGGGAGGCTCGGTGGCCCTCGACGGCGGAATCGTCCTCAGCCTGGAGGGCCTCACGCGCATCACCGAGCTCGACCCGGTCGAAGGGATCGCGGTCGTGCAGCCGGGCGTCATCAACGCCGACCTCAAGGCGGCGGCCGCCGCCGAGGGACTGTTCTACCCGCCGGACCCCGCCTCGTCGGCGTTCTGCAGCATCGGCGGCAACGTCGCCACCAACGCCGGCGGGCTCTGCTGCGTGAAGTACGGCGTCACGGCCGACTACGTGCGCGCCCTTGAGGTGGTCCTCGCCGGCGGTGAGGTGATCCGCACCGGGCACCGCACGGCCAAGGGGGTCGCGGGGCTGGACCTGACCGGCCTGTTCGTCGGGTCGGAGGGCACGCTCGGTGTGGTCACCGAGGTCGTCACCAAGCTCGTCCCCGCGCCGGACCCGGCCCTGACCGCCCTGGCGACGTTCGAGAGCCTGTCCGCGGCCAGCGACGCCATCGTCGCCCTGCGTCGCGAGCGCCACCGCCCCAGCCTGCTGGAGCTGCTCGACGAGCCCACCCTGGCGGCGGTGCAGGCCATCGCCGACTACGGGTTCCCGACCGGCTGCGCCGCCGTCCTCATCGTCCAGGCCGACCGCCCGGGGCACACCGCGGAGGACGTCCAGCGGTACGCGCAGCTGCTCGAGCAGGCCGGCGCAACGGAGGTCGCCGTCGCGGACGACGTCCAGGAGAGCGAGGCGCTGCTGGCCGGTCGCCGCGCCCTGCACCATGCCCTCGTGGCCAAGGGCACCCACTTCATCGAGGACGTCTGCGTGCCCGTGCGCCGCCTGACCGAGCTCATCACCGCCGGGCACGAGATCTCCGCCCGCACCGGGGTCGAGATCACCATGTCCGGGCACGGCGGTGACGGCAACCTGCACCCGTCGTTCTTCTACGACCAGGCTGACGACGACAGCCGGCACCGCGCGGAGAACGCGTTCGGGGAGCTGGTGAAGGTCGCGCTCGGCATGGGCGGCACGATCACCGGCGAGCACGGGGTCGGTTCGCTCAAGGCACGCTGGCTGCCCGACGAGGTCGGCGCCGCCTCGATCGAACGGCAACGGGCCGTCAAGGCCCTGTTCGACCCCCGCGGCATCCTCAACCCCGGTCGCGTCTACTGGTCCTGACCGCCGCGACCGTGGGCCCTCGGCGTCCGTGCACGGGGTGGCGCCGGTGGTCACCGGACCCGGCTGGTAGAAACGTGGCATGAGCCCCCTCGATCTCGACCGCAATGAGTCCTGGCTGTCCCGCGAGGAGCTGGACGCCGCCCGCGAGCGGCTGCCGATCCTCTACGTCGACGCCGTCCCGGTGCGGGTCGACGACCGGGGCGTGGTGACCGCCGTCGGCCTGCTGCTGCGGGCGTCGGCGACGGCAAGATCAACCGCGACGCTGGTCTCCGGCCGGGTGCTCTACCACGAGCGGGTCCGCGCCGCCCTGCTCCGGCACCTCGAGAAGGACCTCGGCCCGCTGGCGCTGCCGCAGGTGCCCGGCGAGCCCGCAGCCGTTCACCGTCGCCGAGTACTTCCCGACGCCCGGCGTGACGCCGTTCCACGACCCGCGCCAGCACGCGGTGTCGCTGGCCTTCGTCGTGCCGGTCGAGGGCGACTGCGCGCCGCAGCAGGACGCGCTCGAGCTCACCTGGTTCACGCCGCAGGAGGCGCCGGACCCGGCCGTGCTGGCCGAGATGGACAACGGCCAGGGCGTGCTGCTGCGGCAGGCGCTGGCCCACCTCGGCCACGCCGTCTGACCCAGCGGATGTCGTGGCCGGACGCGGTCAGCTCTTCTTGATGCTCAGGCTGAGGTCCTTGTCGAGGACGAGCAGCTTCACGTCGGTGCCGTTGCCGGCTGCGGTGAGGGTGCCGACCGAGGTCGTCGCTCGATGACTTGGCGCTGATGGTCCAGCCCGCCTTGGGCAGGTCGGTGACCAGACCGTCGTAGGCCTTCTTGCCGTCTGCCACGGTGTAGCCGGCGATCGTGAGCGTGTCGCTCGTCATGGCCTCACCTGGGCCTTCGGCCCGTCGGGCAGCGGGACATCGTCGGGCAGCTTCGCGGCCGCGGCCCGACCGGCCTCGCTGGAGCTCGAGGACGAGCTGCTCGGGCTCGTCAGCGCAACGTCGGTCAGCTCGAGCGACGTCGCAGTGCGCGCACCCGCTCGGCCCGCTCGACGCGCTCCAGCTCGTCGGCCTCCTTGAGCGTCGGCGCCATGCCACCCAGGCGGCTCGGGAGAAGGTGCTTCTCGGCGTCCGGCCACGCGGGGTAGGCCGCCTGGTCCACGTCGAGCTGCGCCTGCATCGCCGCCTTCATCCGGGACGTCACCTCGGCGACGTCGTCGCCGGGAGCCACCGGGATGGGGGCGCCGACCGAGATGCGCAGCGGGAACCCGTGTCGCCCCATCCGCTTCGGGTGTCCCTTGGTCCACACCCGCTGCGAGCCCCAGATCGTCACGGGGAGCAGCGGCACCCCGGCCTCCTGCGCCAGGCGCGCCGCGCCCGACTTGAAGTCCTTAGCTCGAACGACCGCGAGATGGTGGCCTCGGGGAACACCCCGACGACCTCGCCGTGACGCAGCGCCCGCAGGGCGGTCGCGAACGACTCCGTCCCTGCCTCCCGGTCCACGGGGATGTGCTTCATCCCCCTCATGAGCGGACCCGCCACGGGGTTGGACCAGATGGACTGCTTGGCCATGAAGCGCACCAGGCGGCCCACCTTGACCCCCACGAAGCCGGCATAGGTGAAGTCGAAGTACCCGGTGTGGTTGATGGCCATCACCGCGCCGCCGTGGCGTGGGACGTTCTCGAGACCGGACATCGTGATCTTCAGGCCCTGCGCGGCGAAGAGCCCACGGGCGACGCCGATCACGCTGCGGTAGACGGGTTCCATGGCGCCATTTTAGGGGGTGTCGCGGGGTGGGCGCGCCGTGGCGTGCCCACCCCGCGGACGAGGGCGGAGCGCCCTCGGGGGTCAGCCGTGACGGGACGGGCTGAACGCCAGACTGGACCACCTGGGTACCGAGCTTCGCGCGAGACGAGGCGACCTCGACCGGGCACCGAGACGGTCGGCTTGACGTTGCCGATGAGCTGCCCCTCGTCCGGGCTGCCGGACAGCAGGATGCCCGGGCGCGGCGAGGTCGCGCAGCGCCTGGATCACCGGGTCGAACAGCGCCCGGGACGCACCGCCGGAACGCCGCGTCAGCACCAGGTGCAGGCCGACGTCGCCCGCCTGCGCGAGCAGCGGCTGCAGCGGCCTGCAGCGGGTTGCCCATCGAGGTGGCGACGAGGTCGTAGTCGTCGACGAGCACGTACACCTCGGCGCCGCTCCACCACGACGGTTGCGCAACTGCTCGGCGGTGACGTCCGGGCCGGGCAGGCGGGCACGCAGGTACTGCGCCAGGTCCGCCGAGTTCCTCGGTCGCCTGGTCGTCGGTGGTGAGGTAGCCCGCGAGGTAGTCGGCGGGGATCTCACCGAGCAGCGCACGACGGTAGTCGACGGCGAAGATCTGCGCCTGCTTCGGGGTGTGCCAGCCGCATGACCTCCTGCGGCGTACCCGCGCAGCAGCGCCGACTTGCCGGAGTCGCTGTCGCCGAACAGGTAGAGGTGCGGGTCCTCGATGATGTCCTGCCCGATCGGTCGCGAGGTCGCCTCGTCGACGCCGAGCAGCACCCGCCGGTCGTCGCCGCCAGCCTGCTGGCGCACCGTCGTGGAGCGCGATCTCGCTCGGGCAGCAGGCGCAGCTTGGGCGGGCTCGGGCCCTTCCACGCGGCGCTGACGCGCGCGATCAGGTCGTCGACGCCGGCTCCGAGGGGCCCGGCGTCGCCGGTCGCCGTCGATGCGCGGCACACCGGCGAGGAAGTGGTGGCGGGACATCGGACAGCCCGCGACCGGGACGATCCTTCGGGACGTTCGCCGCGACCTGCGGTCGATCTCGGAGTCGGTGTGGTCGCCGAGGCGCAGCTCGCACGGGTGCCGAGGGCGTCCTTGATCTGGGCTGCGGAAGTCCATCCAGCGCGCCGCCGTGACCACGAGGTGCAGGCCGAAGGTGAGGCCGCGCCCGGCGAGGTCCTGCAGCGCGGCTCGAGGTGTCGAACTCGCTGCGGATCGTGCTCCAGCCGTCGATGACGAGGAACAGGTCGCCGTACCCGTCGTCGGACGCTGCCGTCGGCGAGCACAGCGCGCCGACGGTAGGTCTCGATCGAGTCGATGCCGTGCGCGGCGGAAGTAGGTCTCGCGGTGGTCGACGATGCCGTCGATCTCGGCGACGATGCGGCGGACGACGTCGGGCTCGCTGCGGCTCGCCACGCCCGCGACGTGCGCGAGCTTGGCCATCGGGCTGAACGTGCCACCGCCGAAGTCGAGGACGAAGAACTGCGCTCTCGAGCGGGGTGCGGGTCAGGGCCAGGCGCTGACCACCAGGTGCGGGCGAGGGTCGACTTGCCGGTGCGGGGTGCGCCGACGATGGCCATGTGGCCCGGCGGCGCCACCGAGGTTGACCCACAGCGAGGTCGCGGCGCTGCTCGAGCGGGCGGTCGACGATGCCCGAGCGGGAAGCGATGCCGTCGCCGCCTCACGCCAACGACGGCGAACCAGACCCGAGCTCGCGGGTCGTGGCGAGGTCGCGGCATCAGCTGGTCGAGGGAGTCGGGGACGTCGAGCGGCGGCAGCCACACCTGGTGGGCCGGCCGGCCCTTGCCCCGCATCGCCGCGACCGCGATGTCGAACGGGCGCGCCTCTCCTCCGGCTCGGGGCCGTCGTCCACGACCTCGGCGTCGCCGGGCTCGGCGTCGTCCAGCCGGGTGAGCACCGGAGCAGCGCGGAACGGCACGATGTCGTCGCCGTCGCCGCCCGACCGGGCGACGCGCCGACGAGCGACGGCGCCGTCGGCGGGCCGGAGACGTAGGCGGCCTTGAACTGCTCGCAGCGTGGTCTGGTCCGGCTTGAGGTAGCCCAGGCCGGGGACGGCCGGGAGCTCGTAGGCGTCGGGGACACCGAGCACGGTGCGCGACTCGCCGGCGGAGAAGGTGCGCAGGCCCATGCGGTAGGACAGGTGCGACTCCAGACCGCGCAGGCTTGCCCCTCCTCGAGGCGCTGCGAGGCCAGCAGCAGGTGCATCGACAGCGAGCGACCGAGACGGCCGATGGCGACGAACAGCGTCGACGAACTCGGGCTTGGCGGCCAGCAGCTCGGAGAACTCGTCGGCGACGATGAGCAGGGCCGGCAGGGGTTCGAGGTCGGCGCCCTTGGCCCGGGCCTTCTCGTAGTCGGTGACGTTGGCGAAGTTGCCGGCGGACCGCAGCAGTTCCTGGCGCCGGACCATCTCGCCGTGCAGGGCGTCCTGCATGCGGTCGACGAGGGTGAGCTCGTCGGCCCAGGTTGGTGATGACGGCCGAGACGTGCGGCATGTCGGCCATGCCGGCGAAGGTCGCACCACCCTTGAAGTCGACGAGGACGAAGTTCAGCGTGCTCGGAGCTGTGGGTCATCGCCAGCGCGAGGACCAGGGTGCGCAGCACCTCGGACTTGCCGGAGCCGGTCGCGCCGATGATCAGGCCGTGCGGGCCCATGCCCTGCTGCGCGGACTCCTTGATGTCGAGAGAGACGATCTGGCCCTGCGCACCGAGACCGATCGGCACCCGGAGCCGGTCACGGTTGAGCCGCGGCCGCCAGGCCTGGGTCCGGGTCGAGTCGCGGACGTCGCCGAGGCCGAGCAGGTCGAACAGGTCGGTGGACTCCGACAGGGGTCGCGGCGCTCGGCGCCGGCACCGGCATGACAGGGGTGCCAGCCGGCGGGCGGTCGCCTCGGCCTGGGCGATCGAGAGCTGGTCGGCGCACCCGGGGACGGGCTGGCCGTCGACGGTGCAGATCTCAGCGGCGCCTGGCCCGCGCGGGGCCGGTGCGCGGGCGTCCCCGAGGGCGAGCCGCATCCGGCCGGCGCTCGTCGAGCTCGTCCCAGCGTTCGGGCAGGTCGAGGACGGTGACGCCGAGGACGCCCTCCTCGGTGACGATGGCGTTGCCGGGGGGCACCTCGCCGCCGTCGACGACGACGAGGACGTGGGGCAGGACGGGCTGGCCGCCGCGGCCGAACCGGGGTCGGTTCGCGGAGGTCTGCGGGCAGCAGCGGTTCGAGGTCGTTGAGCGACGGCGCGATCATGCGCGACGGCCCGACGCCGTCACGCTCGCGCGGCGCTGGTGTGTGCGGGAGCCACTTGACCCACTCCCACGGCGGCAGGGCCGACGTCGCGGCGACGACGGCCACGAGCAGCTGGTCGGGCCCGTGCTGGGCGGCCTCGAGCACCATCGCCCGCGCGAGGCCACGGGTGGGGCTCCTCCTGGTCGCCGGCCACCTCGATGCGGGCGAAGACGCGCAGGTCGACGGGCCGCCGGGAGGTCGGGCTGGACGCGGTGGGTGGTCAGCAGGCGGTGCAGCGCGGACGCCGCGACCGGGTCCAGCTGGACCATCGGCGGGGTCTCCGGGGTTCGAGGGTGATGCAGAGCGGCTGGCTGGCGCGACCGACCCGCACCTGCAGGAAGTCGTCGTCCCGGACGCCCGCTCCCACACCCGCGAACGCTCCTCGGCGACAGGCGCGCCAGGGCCGTGGGCGTCGGGGTAGTTCCACCAGGCCGCGCGACGCTGCCGGTCGGCTGCGGTGCGGACGGTGTCGCGCACCTCGGCGAGGTAGGCGAGGTACTCGCGACGGGCCTCGATCACGCCGGCGGGTGCTGCTGACTCTGCCGGCAGCCCGTTGACGCCGACGAAGCCCAGGGAGGCGATGAGGAACATGCCGGCGGCGAGGTAGCCCTTCGGGCCGGGCTGGGACAGCGCGACGAAGACGATCGACCCGACGCTGCCGAGCATGGGCACGGCGTTCATGAGCAGGCCGCTGGAGCCCTCGGAAGGGGCGATCTCGGGCGGGGGCTGCAGCACGATCCGGCCCGTCGGCACCTCGGGTGCAGGCTCGCGCGGTCCGCGCCGCAAGGTCACTGCCATCGATCTGTGCCTCTCGCCCCACTGGTCGCACCCGGACCGGTGCGCCCCCCACCGGATTGGCCGGTTATGTCCGGACGACAACCTAGCGTGCGAGGTGCTGCGCCCGCAGCGACCGCTAGGGTTCCGGTGGCGGGGACAACAGGGACAACGCGGGAGGATCGAGACGTGGGGGAAGCGCTGGGGCACCGGGTGACGGTGCTGGCCGACGAGCGACGCTATGACCTCGTCGCGCCCGCGCACGCGCGCGTGGGAGACCTCCTGTCCGCCCTGGGGATCGCCCCGACCAACAGCCCGTATGCCGTGTCCACCCCCGGGGGGCGCGTGCTCGGGATGCGTGACGTCCTGGGTGAGACCGTGACCGAGGGGGTCGTCCTGACGGTGGTGCGGGCCACCACGCACGAGGTCGTCCGTGGCGTCGTCAACCTCGACCGCTCGGCGCAGGGCGCCGGCGCGCGGTCGCCGGAGGGCCAGGGCGGCCGGTACGTCCCACCGTCCGAGGCCACCGTCGCCCGCCGCGAGCTCGACCAGCCGACCCGACGACGCTCCGAGCTCGGGGCCGACCTCCTCGACGGAGCATCGTCCGACATCGCCCCCGACTCGGCCGACCCCTTCACCCGCGCGGGCCGGTTGGCGCTGCGGACGGCCACGGCGCCGACCCCCGCAGGCGTCCCCACCGGGGCCGCCGTGCTGCGGTTCGCCGGTGCCGGTATCGCCGGGTGCTGCGCCGCCGTCCTCGGCCTCAGTGCGCTGCGCGACCACTCCGGCACGGCCCTCTGGACGGCGGTGCCCACGGCGGCCCTGCTGCTGTTGACCGGGCTGGCCCTGGCGCTGCAGGCCGGCACCGACACCCCCGCGCGCGTCTCACGGCTCAGCGCACCACTGCTCGGCTTCGGCGCGGGCCTGGCCCTGCCCGTCGCCGCCTCCCCCGGCTCCGGCCGGGTGGCCTTCGTCGCCGGCTGCGCCGTGGGCACGGCGCTGGCCGGCACCGCGCGCCTCAGCGCCGGGCGCCGCGACGGTCCCGCCCGCGTCGCGATGACGGCACTGGCCCTCCTGGGGGCGCTGGGCGTGGCAGGCATCCTGCTCGGGTGGCCGTCCTTCGCGGTCGCCGCGGTGGCCGCCGGGTGTGCGCCCATCGCCGTCCGGCTGCTCCCCGGGCTGGGCCTGGAGGTCCCCGACGAGCAGCTCGTCGACGTGGAGCGACTCTCGACCACCGTGTGGAGCGTCCGCGAGGTGCGCACCCAGCGCCGACGCCGGGTCCGCCCCGAGGAGATCGCGACCCAGTTCCGCCACGCCCGCGACATCGTGGCAGCAGGCACCGTGTGGGCCGCCGCCGTCGCCCCGCTCGCGACCGTAGTCGTCCTGCTCACCCCGGGCCGCGGCGGCGTCGCCCGGTGGGGCGCCCTCGCGCTGTGCGTGCTGCTCGCGCTGGCCATGGGCTACCAGTCCCGCTCGGTGCGCGACCGGCTCCCCCGGTACGCGTTGCTCACGTCCGCGACCGTCCTCGTGCTCGAGGCCGTCGCGGCCCTGCGAGAGGTCGGCGGCACGACCACGGTGCTGGCCGTCATCGCCGCCCTGGTCGTCACCGGCATCCTCGTCGTGGCCGGGTCGGTCGCCCTGGGGCGGGGCTGGCACTCCACCCGGCTGTCCCGGCTCGCCGACGTCCTCGAGGGTGCGGCCGTCGTCCTCAGCCTGCCGGCCGCCATCGTGGCAGCCGACGGCATCGAAGCCTTCCGTCGCATGACCGCGGGCTGACCCCCGCCCCCCACCGAAGGAGCAGCATGTCCGAGCCGGTCACACCCCAGACGACGCGTCCGTCCGCCCCTGCGAGGAGCAGCGGCTCCGCAGCCCGCGGTCCGCGCACCGCGGCCGACGTGGGGGCAGAGGTCGGCGCCGACGGTGGTCACGGTCTCGGCTGGTGGGCGAGGCTGCTGCTCGTCCTGGCGTTCGAGGCCGTCTCGGCCCTGGCCTTGTGGTGGGCCCTCCACCCCGACGCGAACAGCACGACGGCCAACCCCGGCACCGTCCCGACGTTCCTGGCCGTCGTGGCCCTCATCCTGTTCGTCCTCGTCGGGGTCCAGGTCACCTCCAAGGTCCCCCTCTGGTCCGTGGCCCTGGCCGTGCTGCTGGTCGTCCCCGCCCTCGTCGCGGGAGAACGAGCCGCCGACGGGTTGGCCCTGCTGTCGGCCCACCGCGTCCCCGGCGGCAAGGTCAGTGACGTCCAGACCCTGACCAACGGGATGCACCGGGCCAAGGTCGCCCTCGAGGACGGCCGGTCGGTGACGGTCTACTCGTCCATCAAGGGCAAGCGCGGCACCTTCTACCAGAGCAACCGGGCGAAGAACTACAAGAAGGCCTTCCTGCAGCTCGAGACCCGCCCGTTCAAGGACGTGACCGGCGACGAGGACGTCGTCGTCGGAGGTCCGACCTACGCCCGCCTGGTCACCGGCGACGCGCTGTCCCCGGCCGACCGCACCCGCAACTGGGTCTGGCTGGGCGTGGCCACGCTGCTGTGGCTGCCGATCCAGGCCGGCGCGATCAGCGCGCTGGTGCGCCGCCGCGGATGGTGGCAGCGCCTGGGCGACAAGGAGCCCGCGGACGAGGTCCTGCCCGGATGAGAGCGCTCGGCGTGCTCCGCGCCGTCGCGTCCTGGGCGGTCGGCGGCTACCTCCTCGCCGTTGCCGCCTTCGGCCCGGTCATGGCCCTCTACGCCCTGACCGGCGGCACGACCGGACTCGTCGTCGTGGCGATCTCGGGACCCGTGGCCCTGTTCGTGCTCACGCCGTATGCGGCCTCGCGCACCGTCACCGCCCTGTCCAACGCCGAGGCCGTCCCTGACACGGAGCTCACCCGCCGGGCAGGTGCGGTGTTCGACCGGGACGGGCTGCCTCGGCCCGTCGCCTGGTCGGCCCCGGGCCTGCATGGCAGCGCCGCCGTCACCGTGCGCGGGCTGCGCAGGTTCATGGTGGCCCTTCCGGCACCGGCCGGAGCCGGCCCCGACGAGGCCTCCGCCGCGGCCCTCCGTCGTGACCTGGCCGGCAGCTCCATGGTCCTGCCGCTGCACGTCGCGACTGCCGCCGCCCTCAGTCACTGGGTCGGGGCGGTGCGTTTCTTCATCGCCCCGTGGGCCGACCGCAAGATGGACGGCTACTACCGGGCGCGGATGTTCTGGTTGCCCCTGTTCACCCCGCTGCCGGCCCTCGGTGCGCTCGTCGCGTGGCCGGCCGTCCTCCTGTCCACCCTCCTCGTCGGACCGGGTGCCGCCGGTGATCTCGTGGCGGCCGCCGGGACGGCCGATGGCCCCCTCGAGCGGACCAAGCGCGTCCACGACTCGCGGCGGGCGTTGTTCCGGTGGTCCCGCACGCTGGCATCCCAGGGCAACGACGTCGTCGAGGCGACCGGCACCGCCCCCGTCCTGGACGGACGCCGCGTCGGCCTGCTCCGCCTCCCGGCCGCGGTGGCCGCCACGCAGGCCGGCTTCTCCGTGCCTGCGTTCGCCGCTGCCGACATCGTGCTCGGCATCCTGCTCTGGCAGCCCGCAGTCCTCCTCGCGGGGACCAGCGACCCGACCGCACCCCTCGTCACGACCGCGGTCTTCCTGCTGCCCCTCCTGGTCGTCACCGTGACCCTCACCAGGGTCGTCACCGACCACGCCGTCCTGCTCGGCGCGGAGCGAGCCGTGCGGGCCGAGGCCTACGGGGAGGCCGTCACCGGCGCGTCGGCGGCGTCCGGCAGTGCCGGCCCCGGACCCGGGGTGCGCGACGTCGTCGGGATGTGGCCCTACTGGATCCTCGTCGTCGTGGCCAGCGGTGGAGTCGCCTGGGTCGTGGCCCTCGCCGCCGGGGTGGTGGGGCGGATCTCCGGCCACACCGACGAGGTGCGGGCGGCCACGGCGGCCGTGGCATTCCCGGTCGTGCTGGCGGTCGCCGTGCTCTGGACCCTGCACGCGGTGTTCCGCCGCGGCGACCCGCTCGGGCTCGTCCAACACTCCCGCCGCACCCGCGGCCTCAGCACGGGCCGGGGCCGGGAGTCCCTCTGACGACCCCCGATCAGAAGGTGCCGGGGCGCGGGATCTGACGGATCTGCGCCATCATCGCCTGCAGCTCCTGCTGCTGACGGCGCACCTGCGCGAAGACCTCTCCCTGCTCGTCCTCCCCGGCGTCGTCGGGCTCGGCCTCCTGCATCGCTGCCAGGGCATCGGAGTTCTCCGACGCGGTCCGGCGCAGCTCAGTCGCCTCGACCGAGGTGTCCTCGCCACGGATGACGGCCTCGAGCGAGGTCTCCCCACGGTCGATCCGTTGCTGGATCCGCTGCCAGTCCGAGCCCAGGACACCGTCGCGGGCCTGCTCGGCGCGCTCCTCGTCCTTGGCCGCCATCTCCTCGCGGAAGCCACGCAGCTCCTCGGCGTAGCCCCGGCCCAGGTCGCTGAGCTCCCCGAGGAGCTCACGGATCTCGCCCATCGCCGCGCGGTGCTCGCCCAGCGCGTGGTCGGCGTCGCCGAAGCTGCGGCGCGGTGCGCCGAAGGTGTGGTCACTCATGTCCCGAACGCCCTGTCTGCCGCGTCGTCGGCGGTGTTGGCGGTGTCGGCCTGCACGAGCGCCGTCATTCCCTGGAGGGTCGTCTTGAGGACGGCCAGGATCTTGACGATCTTCTCGATGACGCCGACGACCTTCTCGATGATCCGCAGGAACTTCTTGAGCAGCTCGTAGCCCTTGTTGATCTTGTCCCAGAAGGACTTGATGTGGATCGCGACGTCTGCCGCCCCCACGAGCCACCCGACGACCGGCACGCTCGCCTCGACGACGAGCCGCTCGACGATGTCACCGATGAACGAGATGAGCGTGGCGATGCCGGAGGCCGCGGCCTTGGCTCCCTCGACGAGGGCCGAGCTCAGCTCGGAGATCGCCGAGCAGCCCTTGCCGTAGGTCGTGTAGCCCTCCCCGACCGTCGTCATCCGGGCCCGGAAGGCGTCACCCGCCTGGCCCTGCCACGACGTGCCCGTCTGCCCCGGGATCGCAGCGAAGTTGCGACCCACCCCGTCGCAGGCCTCTGCGGCCTGGATCCATCCGCCCTGGGCCCGCTGCATCTCGGTCCAGTCGCCGACGATGGGCTTGACCAGCTCCTCGATCGGGCTGATCCCGAACGCGTTGCGGATGAACCCCATGACGTGGCCCAGGATGAAGCCGCAGTTGGACTCGAGCTCCTGGGCGAAGTCGGCCTGGTCGGGCAGGCTCGGCACGAAGAGCGCCGACTGGGGGTCGATCGTCTCGGTGATGGTCACCACGTGCCTCCCTGGTCGTGGGTCGCCCAGTCGCGGGACCCGGTGTTGCTCGGGCCGTCGGCGAGGTGGTGGACGTCCTGGTTGGTCTCGTACGCGTCATGGAAGTCGGTGCCCGCGGAGTAGAGGTCCTGGCCGGTGGTGACCGCCTCGTGCGCGACCTCGACGGTGTGCACGGCCCCGGTGACGCCGTCCCCGGCCCAGGCGCTGCCCGGCCGCCGGTTCTGGGTGATGTGGCCGTCCTGGTCGGCGGCCCCCGTGTAGTGGGTGCCGTCGGGCACGTGGTCGCCCGCGTAACGCGTGCCCCGCATGTAGCCCTGGTCGAAGCCGCTCTGGGTCTGCCTGTTGTGCGAGTAGTAGTCAGGGGTGCGGTACCCGCCGTTGGGGTCCATGCCCGTCCCGTGGTTGTACTCGCGCCGGTTGTGCAGGCCGGCGCGGGTACCGGTCGAACCAGTCGGGGTTGCTCTTGCGGTTCTTCTCCTCGTTCAGGCCCCAGGCGTCCTTCGCCGTGGACGTCGCGCCGTCCTTGGCGATGTTCCCCAGGCCCTTGGCGCCGGCGAGGTAGGGGTTCTCCGTGGGGTACCTGCCTCCCGCCGTGAGCCCACCCGTCGGGTCGTAGTTGTCGGGTCTGCTGTAGGCGCTCGCGGCCGGCCCGAGGGGGCCGCCACCGGCCGGCGGCTTGTACGGGGCGACGGTGCGGCCTGCGGCCTTCTCCTTGGCCGCGAACCGGTCGTAGGCCTGGCGATCCTTGTCGAGGTAGGTCGACTGGGTCTGGCTGATCTTGGTGCTGCAGTGCTCGGCGATCCCCGCCCCGGACGTCATACCCGTCTGGGCGCTCGCCAGCGTGTCGGAGTAGTGCCCCTGCAGCAGACCCATGAGCCCCTTGAAGGCGCCGGGTGCCGTGCAGGTCCTGCCGATGTAGCTGTTGATGGCCGCCATGTGGCCCTGCTGCCGGTCGAACAGCTGCTTGGCCCGGTCCATCTGACCGATCTCGACGTCGAATCCCCCGTCGCCCATCGTGTCCCCTCCTCCTGCTCTCGGTCGTCTGCCGGCGCGGGGCCTGCGCCCTGCCCGCGTGTCAGTCCTGCCAGACCGCCGGGCTCGCCTCGGCGTCCTCGTACCAGTTGTCCTCGTCCTCGTGGGTGAGGTGGTCGCGGTCCTTGCCCTGCTTGTCGCTGCCCCCACGGCCACCGGAGCCACCGGCACCGGCCGCGCCCGAGGCACCGCCACGGCCGCCGGCGCCCTTTCCGGCACCTGCGCCACGCTCCCCGCTTGCGGTCACGGCCCCGTTGGCACCGCTGCGCCCACCGGCTCCGTCGAGCTTCGGCACGCCATACTTGCCGCCCGCGGAGGCGCCCTTGACGGTGCTTGCGCCGGTGCCGCCGCCGGCGCCACCGGCCATGCCCCCACGACCACCTGCGCCACCGGCTGCGACGGCGCTCGTGCCGCCGGCACCGGTCGCGCCACCTGCACCACCGGTGCCGCTGACGCCGGTGACACCGCCGCGTCCGCCTCCGGCGGCGCGGCTGGTGACACTGCCGCCGCCCGTCGAGCCCCGACCGCCGCCGGGGGTCGGGGAGCCGGACAGCGCCGTCCCGGACAACCCACGGGCGCCGGTGCCGGCGAGACCGGACAGGCCTTGCAGCCCACCCCCGCCACCGCCGCGCAGCAGGGCGCCCGCCCCACCGGCCACGACTCCGCCCACACCGGCCGCGCCGGCGACGCCACCCAGTCCGGAGGACCCGCCCGGGACCACACCGCCACCACCAGCAAGGCCCGAGAAGCCGTCGGCGCCGGGGACCGTGCCCGAGACGCTGCCGTCGACCGCGGTGAGGTGGTCACCCAGGCCGCCGGTGTCACCGAGACCGGAGACCCCCACCCCGAGGCCAGAGACCCCTACGCCCGAGCCGGAGACGGGCTGACCCGTGCCCGTGGAGCTGCCGGGGACCAGGACCCCCAACGTGCCCTCACCGTCGGAGGTGTTCCACCCGACGGTCGCGTGGTGCACGGAGGTCGAGCCCGTGCTGCCACCGCTGAAGCCGCTGCTGCCCCCGCCCGAGTAGCCGCCACCGCCACCGGTGGAGTAGCCGGAGGCGGAACCGCCGCTGCCGTCGTAGCCACCGCCACCGGCACCGCCGCCGTCGGTGCCCCCGCCCCCGCCCGTCGACCCCGGCGTGCCCTGGCGCTGCCCGTAGCCCATGAGGTCGCGGGCCGTCGTCATGTCACCGTTCATCTGGGTGACGTACCGTGCGGCTGCCTCCTCGCGCTGGCGCCGTTTCTCCGCAACGTCGGCCTGGTAGGCGGCGTTGTCGAACTTCGTCATCGGCACGCCGTCGGGGGTGGGACCCTGCACCGGCTGGTTGTACGTGCTTGCGTCCGTGATCGAGGCCGACGGCAGCTTGCCGTAGTTGGCCTGCGCGTCATCGGCAGCGGCGGCCGCGGCCGTCAGCCCCTTCTGCACGTCGGCCAGCTTGGTCGAGTGCTCCACGAGGTTGGTCTTGAGCTTGGCCAAGGCGTCCTGCGCCGCCACCGACGCGGTCCCCGACCAGTGCTCGTCGAGGTCGTTCATGGCGGACTCGACGTCCTTGGAGACCTGGAGGATGCCCTCGGAGGCCTTGCTCCACTGGTCGGCGCTGGCGTTCACGTCGCTCACGTAGAAGCTGAAGATCTTGATGAGCTCCTGCTCGTTGGGCCCCCCGCTGTAGCCCCCGCCACCGCTGTCTGCCAGCACCATGTCAGTTCCCCTCTCGACTGTTGGTCGTGGTGCCACGCCCTCGCATGACCCCGAATCCCACCCCTGCCGACACCAGCACGACCAGCACCAACGCCACCCAGGTCCAGGGTGTGGTGCCACTGCTGCCCGACGTGCTCGCCGCTTCGGCTTTCGTCGCACCGCTGCCGGGCTTGCTCGTGACCGTCGTGCCACTCTGTGGCGTCGCCCCGGACGTCGACGACGTCCCCGAGGACGGCGTCGTCGTGCCGGATGCCGGAGGCGTCTTGCCCGTCACTTCCTGGTAGCTCGGCTTGAAGCCCTCGGCCGGGTCCAGGAAGGGGTTCACGTCCGGGTAGGCGGACGGGTCGCCCTTCAGCATGTCGGCAGGGTCGAAGACGCCGTAGCCGTAGCCGGTCTTGGTGTCACCGTGGGGCAGGTTGGCACCGGAGCGGCGGAAGGAGGTGAAGAAACCCTTCTTCCCGTCCTTGCCCTGGGCGACCTTGATCCCCGGCGTGTTGACCATCAGCTGGATGATCTGGTTGGCGGTGGCCTTGGGGAAGTGCGACCACACGAGGGCCAACCCCCCGGAGACGATCGCCGCGGCATGCGAGGAGCCGCCGGCCCTCCCCGCACTCGTCCAGCCGTTCTTCGTGCGGTATATCGAGTTCACCTCGATCCCCGGGGCGACCGTGGCGATGTCGTCGTGGTACTCCCAGGGGGCCGAGAACGTGGCGAGCTGGACCTTCTGGTCAACGGCGTTGACGGCCAGGACCCCGTTGGCCAACCCGGGGTAGCCGACGGTCTTGTCGTGGTCGTCGGTGGCCGCGACCACGATGACGCCCGCGCGCTGGGCCCGCCCGAGCGCCTGGGTGGACGTGGTGTCGGCGGCACCGATGCTGATCGACAGGATCTTCGCGCCGTCCTTGACGGCGGCGTCGATCGCGTCGGTCACGCTGTTCACCGCCGACCCGCAGTTGAGGTCTCCCTGCCTGATGCCGCCGCCCTCGGTGGCGATCGTGTAGCCCAGGAGTCGCACGTCGGGCGCAATGCCGCGGACGCCCTTGCCGCCGGCGGTGCCCTTCCCGGTGCCACCGATGAGCGCGGCCATGGTGGTGGCGTGCGAGGCGATGGCGTCCGTGGTCTGCGCAGCTGCCGTGGGGCAGGTGCTCCTGGCCTTCAGCTTGCCCTTGAGCTCGGGCACCTGGGCGTTGAACGGGCCGTCGATCACCGCGACGGTGATGCCCGTGCCGGTGGCGGTGCGCTGCATCTCGTCGACGTCCATCGCGTCGCGCCACCAGCTGGCCCTCGCGAGGTCGGCGGTGTCGTTGGCGACCACCCCGGCGGCCCCTGCGACGGGACGCGCGGCGAGCGCCGACGCGGTCGAGGGGGTCGCCTGCGCGGTCGACGGGACGAGCAGCACGACGCTGGCAGTCGTCGCTGCGACGGCCGCGCCGAGGCAGCGACGGAGGTGGCGCGCAGTCACGAGGTGGGCTCCCACAGTGGTCGGATCCTTCAGCGCTCAGTACTGCGGAGCGTTGTTGGCGTAGGGGTTCTGGTTGGAGGCGTAGGACTCGGTCTTGGTGTTCTTGTCGTCCGGCGGGGGCGCGGAGGTGCCGGCGTCGCCGCCATACACCTGCTGGCCAGAGCCGTCCGCGGCGGTCGATCCGGAGTCAGGGGTCCCACCGTCCTGGGCAGAAGTCTGCTCGGTCTGCGGGGACTGTGCGCCGGGGGCCGGGGTGCCGTCCTCCTGGTGCTTGCGAGCGAGCTCGTCCGCCTCGCGCCGTCCGGCCTGCGCGCTGTGGAAGCCCTCGTCGGAGGTCCAGCGCGAGGCGAGGGTCTGCATGACCGCTGCGGCGTTGCCGTCGTGCTTCTCCATGGTCTCCGCGGCCAGGCGCAGCTTCTCCTTGAAGTCGGCCAGGTCCTTCTGCACACCCTCGATGGTGGCGAGGTAGACGGCGTGCGCGTCCGTGTAGAGGGCACCGAAGGCCTGGGCTGCGTGCGCCTCGCTGAACGCGTCCTGGTCGAGCTTGCCGGACTTGATGTGGCCGAGCGCCTTGGTGGACTTCTCGTCCCACTCGGTGCCCCACTTGGTGGCCAGGCCCTTGATCGCCTCGAAGTCGTACTGCGGTCCCGACATGCCGTCCTCCCCTTTGTTCACGTGGTGGACCTGCCCCTCGCCGGTCCACACCTCCCGCTCGTAGCCTGCACGGCTCGTGCCGGAACCCAGGGCTCCGGCACGACCGTGCCGCCTACCAGAGGTTGGTGTTGTGCTTCTCGCCCTCGGTGTAGTCCTGCTGGCTGCTGTCGACGGCCGTGCCGATGTCGGTCAGCAGCTGCTTCATGTCCGTGATCGCCTGCGTCCACTGGGCCTTGGCCTGGACGTAGGCCTCGGAGGCCCCACCGGTCCAGTCCGAGCGCAACGGCGCGAGGGACTGGTCCATCTGGGACAGCTTGCTGTCGATGTTGTTGGCACCGGTCTTGATGTCGCCTGCAGCCTGCTGCAGGGCACCGAACTCAACCTTGAACATGTCTGTCCCCCTCAGCCCAGTCGCGACTGCAGCTTGCTGAACGAGGACTGGGCCGTCTCGTCGCGCTGCGTGTAGGTGGTCTGCGACGAGCGCAGGTTCTGCTCGAAGGAGTTGAGGGCGTCGATGATCTTCTTCGAGTCCTCGTCCCAGCGGGTCATGGCCGACTGGAAGCTGGTCGAGCCCGACCCCTTCCACTGGGCGCCGATTCCGGCGAGCTTGCCGCGCAGGCTGGCCAGCTCGCTGGTCAGCTCGGAGCGGGTGTCCGAGACGATCTTTGCCCCACGCTCCAGGGCCCCATCGGCAGCGGAAACTTCTGCAGCCATGTCTTGCCTCCTTGTGTAAAGCCCCCCTCGGGGCACGATGACGCCGTCCGACGCCTGGTCCACAGAGTTCAGGTCCCAAGACTCCCCCCGGGGCCTGGAAAAGGACACTAAACCATCCCTCGACGTCAGAATATGGGGAGAACTCCCCTCTATGCTGCTAGTCGCCCGAAGTCGGGCACCGCCGTCGTCACCTGTGGAGGGGCCCGTGACACAGACCAGCACCGTCGCATCCTTGATCCGGTTGTCGGTGACCTCCGGGACCCGGCGGGCCGATCTCGGTCTCCCCGGTGGGGTGCCGGTGGCCGAGCTCCTGCCCGAGCTGGCCCGCGAGCTGGGCGCCCTCGACCTCGACACGGCCTCGCAGGGCTTCCGCCTCGTGCGCCACGACGGCGTGCCCGTGGATGCCGACCGGAGCCTGGCTGCGCAGGGTGTCGAGGACGGCTTCGTGCTCAGCCTCGAAGAGGCCGGCGAACCCCTCGAGCTCAAGGTCTACGACGACGTGGTCGAGGCGGTCTCCGACCTCGTCGAGTCGCAGTTCGCCCCGTGGACTCCCGAGCACAGCTCGCGCAGCGCCCTCGGCGCCGCGGTCGTCTTCTTCCTCGCCGGCGCCTTCGCCCTGTTCACCGCTCGCGCCAACGGCGCGCTGGTCCTCGGGATGTCCGCCGCGGTCGCGGTCCTCCTCGTCGTCACGTCCGCCGTGCTCGGTCGCGCCCGTCACCAGCCGCTGCCCGCTGCCGCCCTCGGGCTCGTCGCGGTCGTCTACGCGGCGGTCGCCGGTTCGGCCGTCACCACCGAGGGCAGCGTGTGGGGAGAGCCCTTCATGTATGCCGGCGCCGGCGCCCTGGTCGTGGGGGCCGTGTGCGCCGCCCTGTCCAGGGAGCACCGGCCCCTGCTCGCGGGGGCTGCCGTGCTCGGTGCCGCCGTCGCGGTCATCGGTGCCGCGGTCGGCCTGCTCCACTGGTCCGTCGGGTCGGTGTGCGCCGTCACCTTCGCCGTCGCCGTGATCGCCGGCAACCTCCTGCCGTGGTTCGCCGTCTCCTCGACCCGGCTCAGCGGGAACCCGCCGCGGACCGAGGCCGAGATCTTCGCCGACGCCCCCGAGGTCGAGGACGCCCAGGTGCGGCGCCAGGTGCTCGGCGGCCACGAGCTCATGCTCGCCACCGGGGTCGTCGTCGGCCTGCTGGCCATCCTCACCGCACCGCGCGCCGCCGCCACGGGCGTCATGGGCACGGTCCTCGGCGGCCTCGGGTTCGCCGCGATCCTCCTGCGCACCCGGCACAGCCGCACGCGTTCGGCGGTGCTGCTGTCCATGGTCGTGGGGATCCTCGGCCTGGCCACCGTCGCCGTGAGCGCCGCGATCTACCACCCCCAGTGGCGGCCGGCCGTCGGCGTCGTCCTCGCGGGGGCAGCGGCTGTCGTGGTCGCCCTGGCCCTCGTCGCGCCGCGGTCGCGGGTGCGCCTCGGTCGACTCGCCGACGCGCTCGACGTCACCTGCCTCGTGGCCCTGCTGCCGGTGTCGCTCGCCGTCGTCGGGCTGATCTGAACGACGTTCTGTCAGTCTTTGCCATCATGTGGTCCCTTGGTGTGGATTACCCGTAGCATGTGCGCGGCTCGGTGCGTCACCGCGCCAGGGGAAGCACGTCGTTCGACCACAGCTGCAGGGGGAAATGTGAGTGCAGTACGGCGCGTCGGCGCCTTGACCGGTTCGGCGTTCCTCGCGCTCGGGGTGGCCTTCGCGACCCAGGCCGCGGCCAACGCCTCGGACGCCACGTCGCTGCCGTGTCCGCAGACGACGACGGCGACCACCAGCGCGGTGAGTTCTGGCACCGCCACCGCATCCGGTGCCACCACGGTCGGCTGCACGCCGCTGAACCTGGTCCGCGCCAGCGCGGACGGCCAGCTGGACCCGCCGCCGGAGCTCTGCGGCATCGTGCCGGTCCCCGGCTGCGTCACCCCGACCGACCCGGTGCCGACGTGCGACCCCACCGACCCGACCTGCGTCGTCATCATCCCCGACCCGACGACCACCGAGCCGACGCCGGACCCGACCACGCCGACCACCGAGCCCACGCCGGACCCGACCACTCCGGACCCCACGATTCCCGACCCCACGATTCCCGAACCCACCGTGCCGGACCCGACCACTCCGGTGGTGACCCCGCCGGTCGTGACTCCGCCGTCCGCCACGGGCGGCAACGGCCACGGCACGCCCGGGACCCCTGGCGCGGGCCGTCCGACCCGGACCGTGACCGCACCCACCGGCGGCGTCGGCCGTGACAACGCCGGCGTCGACGCCGGCCTCGGCAAGAACTGCTCCGGCCTGCTGTGCGCCGACGCGTCGTACCGTGACCGGCTCGCCGCCGAGCAGCGGGCGCGCGCCGCCCGCGCCGTCCAGCAGCGACCGTCCGCAGCGGCAGCGGCGATCCCCGGCGTGGCGCAGCTCGCCCGCACCGGTTCCGAGCTCACCTCGACCGCCACCTGGGCCGGTGGCCTGCTGCTGGTGGGTGGCACCCTGCTGCTGGTCCGTCGGCGCTTCGCCGCCGGGTACGACCGCCGGCACTGACCCGTTCCACCGTGGTGGGCCGCGTCGTCGCGCGGCCCACCACGCACCACACCTGACTCCAGCCCCGATCGCTCACCCCACCTCACGACCCGAAGGCAGGTACCCGGTTTGGCCACCAAGAAGGATCTGGTCGAAGCCCAGGCCTTCAGCCGCCGCCGGCTGACCACCGCGTTCGTCAGTGGCGCTCCCGGCGGTCGTGAGGTCGAGCCGCAGCGGCCGATGCGGGCCGTCATCGGCAGCATTGCCCTGTCGGTGCTCCTGGTCGTCGGCGGGATCGCCGTCGGCTACCTCAAGCCCTCGCTGCCCTCGGGCTGGGACGACAACTCGCTCGTCATCGCCAAGAAGAGCGGTGCCCGCTACGTCGCCATCAAGAAGACGCTCTACCCGGTGATCAACACCACGAGTGCGCGCCTGCTCATCCCGTCCGACACCTTCAAGGTCGTCACGGTCGACGACGACAAGATCACCAACTCCCCCCGCGGCGCCACCATCGGCATCCTCGGGGCACCGGACTCGCTCCCCGCCGCCGACCGGCTGGTCAACTCGGGCTGGACCGCGTGCGTCGGGCAGGGAGGTGGCATCGCCGCGACCATCGGTGGTCCTGCGGCTCCCCCGGCGACCGGACAGGCCACCGTGGTGCGGACCGACGGCAGCCTCTACGTCGTCACCGGTGGCTACCGACTCCCCCTGCGGGCTCGCAACGCGACCGCGGTCCTTCGTGCACTGCGCCTCGACACGGTCACCCCGCTCGACGTCCCTTCCACGTGGACCGGGTTGTTCCCCATCGGTCCCACCCTCAGTCCTTTGACGCTGGACAACGCGGGGGCCGCGGTCCCCGGGCTGCCCCCGGGCGCCGTCGTCGGCTCGGTGCTCGCCGTGGCGACGCCGGGCGCGGACCCGCGCCGCTACCTCGTCACCCCCACCGGTGAGCTCGCGCCCCTGCCGCCCTTCGCCTACGCCCTCTACCTGCTCGGTTCCGGCCAGTCGGCCGGCGCCGACATCGCCGTGACCCCGGCGCAGGTCGGCAGCCTGCGCAACGCCTCCTCCTCGATCGTGCCGAAGCAGTGGCCCGAGACGGTCCCGAGCGCCCTGAGCAGCAACCCGTGCGTCACCCTGACGGCGAGCTACACCAAGGTCCCCACGGTCGCCCTGACCACCTCGACCATCCGGCCCCCGTCGGAGGGCACCTCGGTCGTCGTCGCCGCGGGCACCGGCGCCCTGGTGCGCGCCATCGCCAGCAACATCGTCAACCGCGGTCCCGTCCTGGCCGTCGACCAGACGGGGTCGTCCTACCCCGTCACCCCGGCCACCGACGACGTCCTCGCACGCCTCGGGTATGCCGCCAAGGACGTCACCCCCGTGCCACAGGCGTGGATGGAGCTGTTCCGGTCCGGGCCCGGGCTGAGCACCCGGGCAGCGCAGTCGGCGATCTCCCAGGGCCGATGACGGGTTCCCGCTCCCGACTGGCCCGGGGGTCTGCCGTGCTGACCGCCGGGGTGCTGGCGGCCGGCGCCCTCACCGCCGGCCCGGCTGCCGCACCGGCTGCCGCCGCAGAGTGCTCGGTCAACTCGGTGCAGTACGTGCCGGACACCCCGATGGGCCTGCAGCGCCTCAACGCCAAGTACGCCTGGACCCTGGCCACGGGCCGGGGCGTCGTCGTGGCCGTGGTCGACTCCGGGGTCGACGCCCGCAACAAGCACTTCGACGGTGCGCTGGTGAAGGGCACCTCCTTCGTGCCCAAGCTCAAGCCCACCGAGGACGACGCCGGTCACGGCACCGCCGTCGCCGGCCAGATCGTCGCGCGCTCCGTGCGCGGGTCGGGCCTGGTCGGCCTGGCGCCCGACGCCAAGGTCATGCCGGTCCAGGTCTTCTACGACGCCGACGAGCAGAGCAGGGCCGACGGGGTGGGTCCCCGCGCCGACCGCATGGCTGCCGGCATCCGCTACGCCGCCGACCACGGCGCCAAGGTCATCAACGTCTCGATGAGCACCCCCACCGACGACGCCCGGCTCCGCGCCGCCTCGAAGTACGCCACCGACAAGGGCGCGCTCATCGTCGCCTCGGCGGGCAACCGGACCACCGCGGAGGACAAGGCCGACGGACCCCGCTACCCCGCGGCATACCCGGAGGTGCTGGCGGTCTCTGCCGCCGACACCGCCGACTCGGTCACCGACGACTCGATCCACGGCAAGCACGTGGACGTGTCGGCGCCGGGCACCGACATCCTCACCACGTTCCACGCGGCCGGCGACTGCCTGCTCAGCCAGGAGGGTGAGTCCACGAGCTTCGCCACGGCATACGCCTCGGCGGCCGCGGCACTGCTCGTGCAGCGGTTCCCCGACGCCGGGCCGGCGCAGTGGAAGCACCGGCTCGAGGTCACCGCCTCGCGTCCCCAGCGCGACAGCCGTGACGACTACGCCGGGTGGGGCCTGATCCAGCCCTACGAGGCGCTGACGGCGATCGCCGACGGGTCGGTCGGGGGGCCCAGCCTCCCCGGTGAACGTGCGCGCACCCCGGTCGAGCAGGTGGTGCGACCCATCGACCTCAGCCAGTCCAGCGACCCGCACGCCCCGGAGCGCACCGCCGCGCTGTGGTGGTCGCTGGGCGGCACCAGCGCCCTGATCGCGCTGGCCCTCGCCGGCCTCCTGCGCCGGCCGCGTCGTCGCGCCGCCGCCTGACCCGGGCCCCACCGCGCCCGCCCCGAACCGGTTGGTCACGGCCACCAGCAGGATGGGAGGATTCACGCCATGACCGACGCACCCTCCACGCCGCGCACCGCAGCCATCCCCGACAAGCCCTCCATCGACGGGCTCGAGGACACGTGGTCGCAGGTATGGCGTGAGCAGGGCACCTACGCGTTCGACCGGGCCGCCGCCCACGAGCGCGGCCGCGCCGCCGTCTTCTCCATCGACACTCCCCCGCCGACCGCCTCGGGCTCGCTGCACATGGGGCACGTGTTCTCCTACACGCACACCGACTGCATGGCCCGCTACAAGCGGATGGCCGGGTTCGAGGTCTTCTACCCGATCGGCTGGGACGACAACGGCCTCCCGACCGAGAAGCGCGTGCAGAACTACTACGGGGTCCGCGGCGACGCGACGCTGCCCTACGCCGAGGGGTTCGAGCCGCCGCACCGCGGTGACGCCAAGAGCCTCAAGGCCGCCGACGCGCAGCCGATCTCGCGGCAGAACTTCATCGAGCTGTGCGACGAGCTGACGGTCAAGGACGAGGAGGCGTTCGAGAGCCTCTTCCGCCGGATGGGCTTCAGCCTCGACTGGGACATCTCCTACCGCACCATCGACGACCACTCGCGCGCCACGGCCCAGCAGGCGTTCCTGCGCAACCTCGCCCGCGGCGAGGCCTACCAGTCCGAGGCGCCGGGGCTGTGGGACGTCACCTTCCAGACTGCCGTGGCCCAGGCCGAGCTGGAGGCCCGCGACTACCCGGGCGCCTACCACCGGGTCGCCTTCCACGGCGCCGACGGCCCCATCCACATCGAGACCACCCGCCCCGAGCTCATCCCCTCCGTGGTCGCGCTCATCGCCCACCCCGACGACGAGCGGTATGCCGCGTTGTTCGGCACCACGGTCACCTCGCCCCTGTTCGGGGTCGAGGTCCCCGTGGTCGCGCACCCGGCGGCCGAGCCCGACAAGGGCGCGGGCATCGCGATGTGCTGCACCTTCGGCGACCTCACCGACGTGCTCTGGTGGCGTGAGCTGCAGCTCCCGACCCGGTCGATCATCACCCGCTCCGGCCGCATCCAGGGCGAGGTCCCCGAGTGGGTCGCCGGTGGGCCCGGTGAGGCGTTGTTCGCCGAGCAGGTCGCGGGCAAGACGACGTTCAGCGCACGTGAGGCGATCGTCGCCGCACTGCGGGAGTCCGGCGACCTGGACGGCGAGCCGAAGACGACGCAGCGCAAGGCCAACTTCTACGAGCGGGGCGAGAAGCCGCTCGAGATCGTCACCTCGCGCCAGTGGTACATCCGCAACGGTGGTCGCGACCGCGAGCTCAACGCCGAGTTCATCGAGCGCGGGCGACAGGTCGAGTTCCACCCGGCCTTCATGCGCGCGCGCTACGAGAACTGGGTCAGCGGCCTCAACGGTGACTGGCTGGTCTCGCGCCAGCGATTCTTCGGGGTCCCGATCCCCGTCTGGTACCCGCTCGACGACGCCGGCGACCCGGTCTGGGACAAGCCGCTCGTGCCCTCCGAGGACGAGCTGCCGGTCGACCCGGCCGCCCAGGCTCCTTCGGGCTACGACGAGTCGCAGCGCGGCGAGGCCGGCGGCTTCGTCGGCGACCCCGACATCATGGACACGTGGGCGACGTCGTCGCTGACCCCGCAGATCGCCGGCCGCTGGCGCGACGACCCCGAGCTGTTCGCCGACGTCTTCCCCATGGACGTCCGCCCGCAGGGCCACGACATCATCCGGACCTGGCTGTTCTCGACGATGGTCCGCTCGCACCTCGAGTTCGACTCGGTGCCGTGGCACAACGCCGCGCTCTCGGGCTGGATCCTCGACCCGGACCGCAAGAAGATGAGCAAGTCCAAGGGCAACGTCGTCACCCCCGAGGACGTCGTCAAGGAGCACTCCGCCGACGCGGTCCGCTACTGGGCGGCCAGCGGACGCCTCGGCGCCGACGCGGCCTACGACACCGGTCAGATGAAGGTCGGCCGGCGCCTGGCGATCAAGGTCCTCAACGCCACCAAGTTCGCTCTGTCGTTCGGTGAGGTGGAGGGGGATCTTGCTGCGGCAGTGACGAACCCGCTCGACGTGGCCATGCTCGCCGAGCTGCGTGACGTCGTCGCGAAGTCGACTGCGGGCTTCGAGTCGTGGGACCACACCCGCGCCCTGGAGACCACCGAGACGTTCTTCTGGACCTTCTGCGACGACTACCTCGAGCTGGTCAAGGACCGCGCCTACGGTGGCCAGGGTGAGGCGGCCGCGGCATCGGCTCGCGCGGCCCTGCGCATCGCGCTCGACGTGCTGCTGCGCCTGCTCGCCCCCTTCCTCCCCTACGTCACCGAAGAGGTCTGGTCGTGGTGGCACGAGGGTTCGGTGCACCGTGCCGCGTGGCCGACCGTCGACGACGTCGCGGCCGGAGCGGGTGGCGACCCGGCGGTCCTGACGGCGGTCGGTGAGGCCCTGGCCGGTGTCCGCAAGGCGAAGTCGGAGGCGAAGGTCGGCATGCGCGCCGAGGTGGCGTCGCTCGTCCTCGCCGGTCCCGGCGAGTGGGTCACCCGGGTGCAGCGGGCGGAGTCCGACCTGCGCGCGGCTGGACGCATCACCGCCGTGCCCACCTACGCCGAGGCCGAGACCCCCGAGGTGCGCGACGCCGAGCTCATCCCGGTGGAGAAGCCGAAGGCCTGAACCCTGCGCAGTCCGTCGGGCTGGACGGCGACCCACGGGACGTCCCAGCCCGACAGGTGCAGTGACCGGCCGGCGAACCTGTCCTCGTCCAGCAGCGTCACCGAGCCCGTGGCCGGGTCGTACACGTCGAGCACCCGGTCCCCGTCGCCCGGCAGCACGAGGGTGACGTGCCGGGGCAGCGTGGCGTTGCCGATGTAGAGCAGGGCCGGCTCGCCCTCGGCGACGACGTCGACGAGCCTTGCGTGTGCCGTCCGCAGCGCCGCCGTGGTGAGCTGCCGGACCGGGCGCAGCTCGTACGTCGCGCCCTTGCGAGCAGCCCCGAACTCCAGCTCCTTGCGCGCTCCCCACGGCGGGGTCCCCAACGAGTGGGGCCACGGCAGGTTGAGCCGCCGCCCGCCGGCGAGCAGCCCGTTGGTGCGCGCCATGACCACGCGTTCGTATGCAGCGAAGCGCTCGGCCTGGCTCGCCCCCGCGGGGGCGTCGCCCCGCGGCCCCTCCCCGGTCGTGATCCACCGCGCGAAGGCCGGGTTGACGAGCATCCGGGCCACGGTGAGGCAGGCCGAGCCACACGTCACCGGGCTCTGCTGCACCGGCCCGACGTCCCCGCTGCTCAACCGGTACCCCGTGGCCATGGGCCCATCTTGTCCGCTCGGACCGGTGGCGTCCAGCACGCGTTCGCCGTCCCTCCGAGTCAGGCGAACAGGACGTCGAGGGGACCTGTGACCGCGCTGCTCGAGCGATCTCAGGCGGCCCCGTCACGGCGACCGGCGTGCGCCAGCAGCAACGTCGCCGGGGACGCCCACGGCGGGACCTCCGGCGGGGATGCGAACCTCACCGGCCGGTCGGCATCGGTGATGTGGTCGCGAGCCAACGGCCACAGGTCCATCGCCAGGGCCGGCGGGATCGGCCGGTCCAGACCGAGGGCCGTGGCGACGTCCCACCCGTGCAGCGTGATCTCGAGCGCACCGACCCCGCCGAGGGTCTCGCGGGCGAGGTCGACCCGACCCAGCCGCACCACCTCCTCCCCCGGTGGAATCCACTGCCCCACCAGGGTGCAGGCCCGTTGCCTGATGCTCAGCAGGAGCGCCCCGGCGTCGGCCGGCACGGGCTCGGCGGTCAGCGTCAGGGCCGACGACTCGGCGGCCTCGGCCAGCGCCGCGAGCGAGTCGTCCATGTGCACCAGCAGGTCGAGCAGCGACCACCCGGCACAGGGCGTCGGACGGTCGAGGACCTCGGGAGTGACCTTCGCCAGGCATCCGCGGGTGTAGCCGACGGCGCGGTCGAGCAGGTCGCACGGCGCCGGGGGCGGCCGGCGCGACCCCGGGCAGCGACATGGCGGTCAGCGGCCGGTGACGTAGCCGGCCGGCAGGCTCGCAGGCAGGCCGAACTTGGCGAACAGGTCGACGTCGAAGAACGCGGCGACGTGCTCCACCTCGGCGCCGCGCAGGGTGAGCACCTGCAGGTGGAACGGCGCGAACGTGCCGTCGGGCTGCCGCAGGTAGAGCCCGAACGCGGGCTGGCCGTTCGCCGACGTTGGCACCATCGGCATGTCGTTGACGCCCCCAGGACACTGGGTGTCGATGAGCCTGCCGATCGCCTCGCGGCCGGAGTACCAACCCGTGAACGGCGGCATCTCCCATACCGCGTCGGTGGTGAGCATGCCGACGATGGACGCGATGTCCTTGTCCCAGAACGCTTTCACGTACCGATCGAGCATCGCCTGCTTCTCGGCGTCGAGCGTCGTGTCCATGGTGTCCTGGCTGAGGTCGGCCTTGGACAGCTGGGCGTGGGCCCGCTGCAGGGCGCTGTTCACGGCAGCCTCGGTGGTGTCCAGGGCCTCGGCGACCTCGGCGGCCCTCCACCGCAGGACGTCACGCAGGACGAGTACCGCGCGCTGGCGTGCCGGCAGGTGCTGGAGGGCCGCGATGAAAGCCAGTCGGATGCTCTCCCGCTCACCGACGATGCTCGCCGGGTCGCTCGACTCGCCGGCCACGAGGGGGTCGGCCACCGGCTCGAGCCAGGAGATCTCGGTGGACGACGCGAGCGTGTCACCGGGCTCGCTCGCCGGCGCGCCCGAGCCCGGTCGGCAGCGGACGGCGGTCCTTGCCCTCGAGTGCGGTGAGGCAGACGTTGGTGGCGATGCGGTAGAGCCAGGTGCGCACCGACGAGCGTCCCTCGAAGCCGCCGTACGAGCGCCAGGCTCGCAGGTAGGTCTCCTGGACGAGGTCCTCGGCGTCGTGCATCGACCCGGTCATGCGGTAGCAGTGTGCGGTGAGCTCCCGTCGGTAGCCGTCCGCCACTGCCGGGAAGGCCGCGGCCCCCGGTGGCGCGGGCACCCCCTCGGCCGCATCCGCAGCGACGCGCTCGACGCCGGTCTCGGTGTCGCTCAGCTGGGTCATCGGAGTCCTCCTGTCGGCGGCCACGCTGCTCGCCCCACCCTAGGCGCAGGGATGCCGCACCAGGACAGACCGCGGTGCCGACGAGAACTCATCGGTGGGTAACGAATCGCCGCCAGATCGGTCTTCTGTCTCGCCGCGAGGGCCCTCGTTGCCTAGGGTCGCTTGACCGTGACCGGACGCGGGTGGGGACTGCTGGGTGGGGGCGCACTGACGCTCCTGCTGGCTGCCTGGGTGTCTGCCACCGGACCGGTCGCCGTCTTCGCGCGCCAGGACCTGACGCAGCTCGAGGGCCAAGGCCCGCGGGATCGACTACCGCGTCGATGCAGGCACCTCGGAGGGGCAGAAGCTCTCCGACGGCCTCCCGGGTCCTGCGCAGCCCATGATCGTCGCCTTCGTCACCGCGGCGAGCAAGGTCCTCCTCGCCATCATCGTGCTGGCTCTGCTCGTCGTCGTCGCCCGTGAGCTCCGCCGGTGGTGGCGCAGCAGGGAGGGGGCCACCGCGGGGGTCGCCGATGCCGACGTGGTCCCCGAGGTCATGCGCCGCGCCGCCCGCGAGAGTGAGGAGCTGCTGGCCACCGGCACGCCGGCGAACGCCGTGGTCGCTGCCTGGCTCGCGCTCGAGTCCGCGGCGCGGTCGCTGGGTGTGCGCGACGACCCGACCCGCACCTCGAGCGAGCTCGTGACCGACGTGCTGCGCTCCTACTCCGTGGACCGTGGCCCCCTCGATGCGCTGGCGGCCCTCTACCGTGAGGCGCGCTTCTCGACGCACCCGGTCGGCGAGGACATGCGCACCAGCGCCCGCGAGGCGCTCCAGCAGGTGCAGGTCGACCTGCAGCGCGCCATTCCGAGGGGTCGGCGTCCCGGCGCTGCCGCCACCGCGTCCGTTGCAGGTAGGGCCTCGTGAGGCGACGCCTGGCCGCCCTCGACACCGCGCCACCAGCTCGGCCTGGCCCTCGCGGTGGCCGTCGTCGTCGGCGCGGTCACCGTCGCCGTGCCGGTCCTCCACAGCACGGGACTGCTCGTCGCCTGCGCCGGTCTCGTCGCCACGATTGCGGTGCTGGGCCAGTGGCTGTGGCAGTCCCGGGGATCGACCGACTGGACGCACACCTTCCGCCCCCCGCCGCGCGCAACGCGGCGCCGACCTCCGGATCGCCCGCATCGCCGACGACATCCGGTCCGCCTCCGGCGGCGACGCGACCGCCGCAGGCCGGCTGCACGAGACCCTCACGTCGCTGGCCGCCGACCAGCTGCGACTGCGGCGCGGCATCTCGCTCACGCAGGACCCCGACCGAGCCCACGCTGCGCTCGGACCCGACCTCACGTCATACCTGACCGCGCCCGCGCCGAGCCGCCTGAGCGGCGACCGGCTCGAGGCGTTCACCACCACCCTGGAGGAGCTCTAAGTGACCCTGACCTCGACCCTTCCCCTCGACGAGGTCTCGGCCCGTGCCGACGCCATCCTCGGCGAGGTCGAGCGCGCCGTCGTCGGCAAGCGCCGCAGCCTCGAGATCGTCCTCGCGGCGTCCTCGCCGGTGGCCACGTGCTCATGGAGGACTTCCCCGGCCTCGGCAAGACGCTCGCCGCCCGGTCGTTCGCCCAGGCTCTCGGGCTCGACTTCGCCCGCGCCCAGTTCACCCCCGACCTCCTGCCGAGCGACCTCACCGGCTCGTTCCTCTACGACCAGCGCACCCACGAGTTCACCTTCCGCAAGGGGCCGCTGTTCACCGGCCTGCTGCTCGCCGACGAGATCAACCGCACGCCACCCAAGACCCAGTCGGCGCTGCTCGAGGCGATGCAGGAGGGCCAGGTGACGGTCGAGGGTGAGACCTTCGCCCTCCCCCGCCCCTTCCACGTGCTCGCCACCGCCAACCCGGTCGAGTACGAGGGCACCTACCCCCTGCCGGAGGCCCAGCTCGACCGCTTCCTGCTGCGGGTCAGCTTCGGCTACCCCACCGCCGCCGAGGAGTGGGAGGTCCTGCAGCGGCGGATGGCGCGACGCCAGGAGGCCCAGGAGGTCGCCCGCGTCACCGATGCCGACGGGCTGATGCGAGATGCAGCGGTCCGTCGAGACCGTGAGCGTCGACGAGGGCGTGGGCCAGTACTGCGTGCGTCTCGCCGCGGCGACCCGCAGCCACCAGAACCTCCTCATGGGCGCCTCGCCGCGCGGCTCGCTCGCCCTGCTGCTCACGTCCCGCGCGTATGCCGTGCTGCGCGGCCGCGACTACGTCACCCCTGAGGACGTCAAGGCCGTCGCGCACGCCTGCCTCGACCACCGGGTGACGGTGCGCCCGGAGCTGTGGATGAACGACGTCTCCGCCGCCAGCGTCGTCGATGCCGTCCTGACCTCGGTCCCGACACCGTCGGCCGCGGTGGCCGGATCGGCCCGGACGGGCTTCGAGCGCCCGTGAGCGACCCGCACCTCGCGCCACACCGCCTCGTGGGTCGGTGGCGCGTCACGCCGGCCCACGTCCGGTCCCTGGGGCTCGGTGTGCTGCTGGTCGCCGCTCGGCGTCACCTTGCGCCGGCCCGACGCCGTCGTGCTCGGCGCGCCGCTGCTGCTCGTCGCGCTGTGGGCCAGCACGCGCCGACCCGGCACGGACCCCGTGGTGCACGCCAGGGTCGGCCACCCCCTCCTGCGCGAGGGCCAGGCGACCACGTGGCAGGTCGCGGTGGCACCGCACCCTGACGTCGAGGAGGCCGGCGTCACGCTCCTCGCCACGCCGTACACCACGTACTCCCCCGCATCACGATCCCTGTCCGTCGCCGTCGAGGCGGACGGCACGACGCCGGCGACCGCGTCCGTCGTGTGCCGCAGCACCCGGTGGGGACGTCGTCCGCTGGGCCCGGCCACCGTGGCCCTGACCAGCCCGCTGGGCGCGTTCCGCTGGGAGCCCCAGCCGGTCTCGCTCCCCGCCATCGCGACGGTGCCGCTGCCGGACAGCTTCACGGCTCGCGTCGCCGTCCCGCGACCGGACGGGCTGGTCGGGCCAGAACCGGTCGCACCACCCGGGCGACGGTGGTGAGCTCGACCAGATCAGGCCGTTCCGCTTCGGCGACCGGTTGCGCCGCGTGCACTGGCCCGTCTCGGTCCGCACCGGGGAGCTGCACGTCACCGCGACGCACGCCGACCAGGACAGCGAGATCCTCCTGCTCGTCGACGCCATGCACGACATCGGCCAGAGCGAGGGCATCGGCGGCGCCGAGCAGCAGCCTGGACAACGCCGTGCGCGCCGCCGGCGCCATCGCCGAGCACTACCTCCGGGCCGGCGACCGGGTGGGCCTCATCGTCCTCGGCGCGCGCGACCTGCCACCGGTCACGGCCGCGGCCGGCCCGCACCACCTGCGGCGCCTCCTGGACGCCCTGGCCCGCACCACCGTCGCCGACGGCACCGTCAGCGACGAGAAGCGGCTGCGCTCCCAGCTGCGGCACCACGTGTCGGCGGGCACGCTGGCCGTCATCCTCACGCCCGCCATCTCTCCGGACGTCCTCGCCCACGCCGTCGGGCTGTCCCGGCGCGGCATCTCGGTCGTCACGGTGGACACCCTGCCGACCCACCTCGCCACCGCCGAGCATCCCCCTGGAACGCCTGGCAGAGATCGCTTCGTCCGCCACCGACCATCCCCGGGAGACCCGGCTGGCGTGGCGGCTGCGGCTGCTCGAACGCAGCCGCGAGATGGCGCGCGCCCGCGAGGCAGGGGTGCCGATCGTCCCCTGGGCGGGTCCGGGCACCCTCGACCTCGTCCTGCGCGATGAAGCCGCGGTCGTCGGCGTCGACGAGCGTGCGCGTGATGATGGCGGCGGCGCGACGCTCGACGCCACGGGCGGCGAAGGCGGCCTCGAGGGTGTCGAGCAGTGTGAAGCCGATCGTCCCCTGGGTCTGCGCGCCGCACCAGTCGAGCGGCACCGGCGGCACGACGCTCGCAGCGAGCTCGTTCTTGACGAGGAGGTTGCCGACCTGGGGTCCGTTGCCGTGGGTGATGACGACCTCGTGCCCGGCTGCGACGAGCTCGGCGAGGTGGTGGCTTCGCGGGTGGCGATGGCCCTCGCGCTGGGCCTGGGGAGCCGCGCTGCCGTCGGGCCCGGTCATGGCGTTGCCGCCCAGCGCCACGAGCACCCTCACGGGGCGGCGTCCTTTTCGGCTGTCGTCATGGCGTGAGCCTAGGGAGCGCGGACGAGCGGGGCGCGTTGTCACCTCCTGCCCAACGCGACCTCCCCCGACATTGGCGGATGGTATGCCGTCGGGGGTGGGCGGCGCGCGACCGTGCCGCGGCGCCGAGCGTGCCGAGCCGGCGGGTGGGCGCCGTCACGAACCCCACGCCCGGCATACCGGTCGGGCGGGGTAGCGAGGCAAGCATCTGCTAATGTCCGAGGGGGGCGCCGTCCGGGGGCGCCACCGACCGAACCGAGAGGTGGGGGACCGTGGGAGTCGGAGTCCTGCTCGCCGTCGTGGGGGCCATCCTGACCTTCGCGGTGCGGGCCAACACGTCCGTCATCAGCCTGCCCATCGTCGGCGTCATCCTCATGATCGCGGGCGCGGCGCTCATCTGGCACGGGAGCAAGGGCACCCGCCGCAAGCGCATCATCACCCGCGAGGAGCGCCCCGAGCGGCGCGACGACCCCGACCAACACCGTGCGACAGACGATCGAGGAACGCGACATCGACTGAGCCGCGGACGGTCTGGCGGCCGCTCAGGTGTGGGTGAGGACGTCGGCCCACGGCGCGGCTCGCGGCCGAGCAGCCGGCGCAGGGCGGCGGCCTCGCCCACGAGACCGCCGCGGTCGTAGGAGGCGAACATCGCCCGCAGGTCGTCGCGCGCCTGGGGCGTGAGCGAGGCGCCGGATCCAGCAACCCACTCGCGACCTCCACGCGGACGACCTCGACGGGGTGCCCGAGCACGTCGGCGGCGACGTGCGCCTGCTCGCGCACCGAGAAGCACCTCGGGCCCGGCGAGGTCGTAGGTGACGCCCTCGTGCCCGGGGCGGGTCAGCACCGTCGCAGCGACCTCGGCCACGTCGTCGAGGTCGACGTTCGTGAACGGGGTCTCGAGCGAGTAGGGGACCGCCATCCGGCCGACAGTCGGCCGCGTCGATGGAGGTTCTGGTGGTATGCCGCCGGGCGGAGCACCGTGGCCCCCGGCACGTGGGTGCGCACGACCTTCTCGGCCTCCGCCTTGCGCAGATGGTGCGGCATCGACGGGTCGTGCGGGTGCAGCACCGAGTGGAAGACGAATCGGGCCACGCCGGCCCGCACGGCAGCAGCGGCGACGCGGTCGGCGATGGCGACCTCGTCGGGGTGGACGTTGGGCGCCAGGTGATAGACCCCGTCGACCCCGTCGACGGCGTCGTCGAGACCGAGCCCGGAGTCGAGGTCGACGACGAGATCGACCGGGCCCCAGCGGCATACGCTGTCTCGGCCCGTTCCGGCGATCGCACGGCAGCGCGCACGGTGACGCCGTGTGACGTGAGGGAGCGCGTGACGGCGCGGCCGGTCTTGCCGGCCGCGCCGATCACGAGGACC